>CAIXOZ010000143.1 GCA_903921295.1 uncultured cyanobacterium
AAACACTGCACCGAATTAGCGCCATTCGGAATCGACGCGGTGAAGTGATTGGCTTGACGTGCCGGGTGGGACGAGCGATTTTTGGCACGATTGGGATGATTCGCGATTTGGTTGAAAGTGGTCGATCGATTCTCATGCTCGGTCGTCCTGGAGTCGGTAAAACAACGGCACTGCGAGAAATTGCGCGCGTGTTAGCCGACGAACTCGATAAGCGCGTCGTGATTATCGATACCTCAAATGAAATTGCAGGCGATGGAGATGTCCCCCATCCCGCGATCGGTCGAGCGCGTCGAATGCAGGTATCTCGTCCCGAACTGCAACATCAGGTGATGATCGAAGCCGTCGAGAACCACATGCCCGAAGTCATTGTGATCGATGAAATCGGCACCGAACTCGAAGCCCAGGCGGCCCGTACGATTGCCGAACGGGGGGTGCAGCTGGTGGCCACCGCCCATGGCAACGAACTGGCCAATCTGCTCAAGAACCCCACCCTGAGCGACCTGGTGGGCGGGATCCAGTCGGTGACTCTCGGCGATGAGGAGGCGCGCCGCCGCCGCACGCAGAAGACCGTGCTTGAACGGGCGGCAGAACCCACCTTCCCGTTGGCGGTGGAGATGCACAGCCGCAACCGCTGGCTGGTGCATCGCGATGTGGCGCGTACCGTCGATCAGCTGCTCCGTGGTCATGGGGTGCATCCCCAGATCCGTGAGCTCGATGCCCGGGGGCACTGGCGCCTCGAGGAACCCGATGCGCCAGTGGCTCCCAGGGAGCCTCAGGCCCGACCTCCCCGGCCGGCGTCGGTCAAGGCCCTGGCTCCCGTGCCGCTGCCGGAGCCCGCCGCCAGGCCTGCTGTGGACCAGCTCGCCAGCGCGCCCACCTTGCCGGATGACGATGGCGGCACAGCCGCTGACGAAACGGTGACGATCCCGCAGGATCTGCGGCTGTTCTGTTGCGGCGTCAGCGCTCTCCTTGTTGAGCAGGTGGTGCGTCAGCACCAGTGGCCGGTCAGACGCGTGCATGCGGTTCCGGAGGCGGATGCCGTGCTCAGCCTCCGCCAGCAGTTGGGACGGGAGCCCCACATCCGCCGCCTCGCCCAGCAGATGGGCGTGCCGATTCTGGTGATCAAGGCCGATGCCCCCGCCCAGATCCAGCGGGCCATCGAACGTCTGCTGAGCCGGCAGCGGCGCCAGGATCGCCTGGACTCTGGGCTCGAGGCCGCCACTCCCTTGGCGCCTGCAGATCCCGGCGATGCCCTGGCGGCTCTGGAGGAGTGCCGGCTGGCGGTGGAGCGGGTGGTCCTGCCGGATGGCCGACCGGTGGAACTGCTGCCGCGGGACGCCGCGGTGCGGGAGCTGCAGGCGGAACTGGTGGAGCGCTATGGACTGCGATCCGCCAGTTTCGGCCGCGGCCCCATGCAGCGCCTGCGGGTGTTTCCGCGCTGAGCGCCTGCCGTTCCTGGCGGCTTCCGGCGGGGCAGCAGCACCGCGGATCCACGGCTGCGGAACAGGCCAGACCGCAGCATCGGCCTCGGAACAATTGACGAAGGCCCCCCCGTTGTGGGTAACTATCCAAGGACCGGCCAGTGGCCGGAACCCAGACCGGCGTCCAGCCGGAATTGATGGGCCGTCGCCAAGCGGTAAGGCAGCGGGTTTTGGTCCCGCCATTCCTAGGTTCGAATCCTAGCGGCCCAGTTCTGAACACCTTTCCTCTGGCTTCCGACCGAACAGGACCGTTGATCGTCTTCGATTTCGATGGCGTTCTCGTGGACGGGATGGAGGAGTACTGGTGGGCGGCGCGCAGCGCTGTTCTGCGCCTTGCCCCTGACGCCGCCTGGCTTCAGGACCTCCCGGAGACGGCCCCGGAAGGGTTCCGGTTGTTGCGGCCTCTGATCCACAAGGGCTGGGAGATGGTGCTGGCCGCCGCTGAGCTTGGCCGCCGGGATCTCGATCTCCAGGGGTCTCTGCGCGATTACGCCGGGGCGCTCACGCAGGCTCTGGCGCGGTGGTCCTGGACGCCGGAACAGCTGCAACAGACACTCGAGCAGGTCCGCTCCGAGGCGATCGCTGCGGATCTCCCGCGCTGGCTTGCGCGCCATCGTTTCTATCCGGGGGTGCCCGAGCGTCTGCGGCGGTTGACGCAGGAGGGGGCGGACTGGTCGGTGCTGACCACCAAGGGGGGCGCCTTCGCGGCGGCAATCCTGGCGGCAGAGGGGCTGGAGCCGTTGTGGCTCAAGGGCCATGAGCAAGGCAGCAAGCCCGAGGTGCTGATGCGACTGGGTGATCCGGGCCGACCGATCTGGTTCGTCGAGGACCGGCTGCCGACCCTGATGGCGGTGCGTGCCACGCCCGCCCTTGCGTCCGTGCGGTGTTTCCTGGCCTCCTGGGGTTACCTCGGGCCGGAGGATCGTCTCGGCCTGCCGGAGGCGATCCGTCTGCTGGAGCCCGAGCCTTTCGCTGCCCCCCTGGCACGCTGGCCATGATCCGTTAGCGTACGCCTGTACTACAGTCGGGCTGAGACGGGTGCTCGCTTTGGTGGAACCAGTGTCCACGGGAGCGGCCCTGGCGCTCTTGACCTTGATGTCGCGGCCAGTTTCTCCGCTCCCGATCCGTTTCTTCGTCGCCCCCGACCATGCCTGCTGATCCCAAGGCCGTTTCTGAGACCAAGGCTCTGACTGACGCCAAGGCTGCTGCTGATCCCAAGGCCGTTTCTGAGGCCAAAGCTGTTTCTGAGACCAGGCCGGCGGCCGCTGGCGCTGCACTTTCTGCACGCGGTGGTGTGGCCAGTGCCGCGGCTCAGGCGGCGATGGAGGCCCGTGCCGGTGAGCGCGACAAGGCTCTTGGCCTGGTGCTGAACCAGATCGAGCGCAACTTTGGCAAGGGCTCGATCATGCGTCTCGGTGACGCCTCGCGGATGCGGGTGGAAACCGTCTCCACCGGTGCGCTCACCCTGGATCTGGCTCTGGGTGGCGGCTATCCCAAGGGTCGGGTCGTTGAGGTCTACGGCCCGGAAAGTTCGGGCAAGACCACCCTCACCTTGCATGCGATCGCTGAGGTTCAGCGCCGCGGTGGCGTGGCGGCTTTCGTGGACGCCGAACATGCCCTGGATCCCGTCTACGCCGCCGCGCTCGGGGTCGACATCGAGAACCTGCTCGTCTCCCAGCCTGACACCGGCGAGATGGCGCTGGAGATCGTGGATCAGCTGGTGCGCTCCGCTGCCGTCGACATCGTTGTCGTTGACTCGGTGGCAGCCCTGACCCCCCGGGCGGAGATCGAAGGTGAAATGGGGGATCTCGCGGTCGGCAGTCAGGCCCGCCTGATGAGTCAGGCGATGCGCAAGATCACCGGCAACATCGGCAAGTCTGGTTGCACCGTGATCTTCCTCAACCAGCTGCGTCAGAAGATCGGGGTCACCTACGGCAACCCCGAGACCACGACAGGCGGCAATGCCCTGAAGTTCTATGCCTCAGTGCGGCTTGATATCCGTCGGATCCAGACCCTCAAGCGCGGCACGGAGGAGTACGGAATCCGGGCGAAGGTGAAGGTGGCCAAGAACAAGGTGGCTCCGCCCTTCCGAATCGCCGAATTCGACATTCTCTTCGGCCGCGGCATCAGCACCCTCGGTTGTCTGCTCGACATGGCCGAGGAAACCGGTGTCGTCACCCGCAAGGGTGCCTGGTATAGCTACGACGGTGACAACATCGGCCAGGGCCGTGACAACACGATCACCTGGTTGGAGCAGAACCCCGAGAAAAAAGAAGAGATTGAGGTGCTTGTGCGCCGTCGGCTCACGGAGGGGGCGGACGTCACCGCCAATTCCATGAAACCGCTGGCGGCGAAGGCGGCCAAGTTGGCGGCCACGGTCGGCGCAGACGCCGACGACGATCGCCCTGACGCAGGCTGAAGATGATCAGCGCATGCTCTGGTCTGCGGATCTGGTCCAGGGCCTGGGCTGAGGCCGAGCGAACCCTTCCCTGGGGTCGCCTGGCTGTTCCAGGGGCCGGCAGCATGGCGTGCTCGTTCGCGTGTCTGGCGGCAGCCTCCAAGGGGTGAGAGCCGTTCAGGTCTCAGGCGATGACGCTGTCGCGGCGGAGACTCCAGCGATCTTGCGGTCAGACGAGCGGAGGAATGGTCGTGGCCTCGGGGGCCGCCAGGCTGGGATCGACCCTGCCCAGGCCAATCTGGAGGCTGGCGCTGAGGCGCTGGAGCTCCTGAATCGCCTCGGCCCCTTCCAGTTTCACCAGTTCATGACCGTCGCGGGATTCCATCCAGCTGATGCCGAAGTCGGACACCAGGAAGCGCACCAGATGGTTCTCGCCCACTCCAGCCACGAAGGAGGCACCGAGCATCTCGCCGGGGTCGCCGCAGGTGTAGCAGCTGGCGGTCAGGCCCCGGTTCCGCAGGCTGGAGGCCAGGGCTTCCAGACTCATCACCAGGTCGTTGACCACGGAGCGGTATTGCTCGGCGAGACGCAGGAACATCGACCAGGGCCCAATGTTCAAGGATTCTAAGGTTTTCTTCAGAATCGTTGCGATCGGCGCCTCCCTGGGTCTTTGGCCTCGCGTCGGTGGCGCTGCCGCCGCCAACCTGAACCGAGCATTGACACACGAGCGCCGTCATCCGAGCCGGGGTGGGGCGACGCGGCGACAGGAGCGTTGCTCCGTGCGCAGGCAGGGGAGCCCGGACGCGTGATCAGCCCGGCTCCAGCCTGGCGTTGAACAGGGCCCGAAGAGGGTCGCCACGGTTGGCGCCCGGCGCGTCGGCCTTGTCCCCAACGGTTTGGCAGGGACACACCATGACGCCCTCTCGTCCTGATGGATGCGGCCTCTGGTCAGCGTTGGCTCGACCAGCGGGGTACCACGGCAGCACAGGACTCGCTAGCCAAGCTCTCTGCCAGAGGCCGAGGCCGTCTGCGTGGCCGTCTCCGCTGTGGCTGTCGCGTTGGATCGGCGTCTGCGGGCTGACCCCTCCCGTAGGGATCGAGCGTCGTTGGTGAGGCTGTGATCACCGGTTCATTGCGCTGATGGTCTGCGGGCAAAGCACCGCGGAGACCTTGGGATGGGGCGTCGCTTGCTTGCGGCGCTTCGCAAGCGTGAGGTCTGCCGGGGGGCGTCACCGGATTCAGGTCGGCGTCTCGCCGGTGCTCGCCTTCCGCAGATGGCGTGGGCAGCGTTGCCTGCAGCGCCTCTGTTGACCCAGCCCCCTGGGCAGCCCGTTCCTGAGCGGCCCGCTTCCGTTCAGAGTGCTTGTGGGCCTGCGCTCCTGATTCCGCCTTGGCTCGCCTTGGGCGGCGCGCCTCATAGCCCTGGACCAGGGAACCTGGCCCATCCAGGAGCTCCACGCTCCACGGGGCAGCGTGATGGCCGCTCGTCCACCGTGACCGGCAGCATGTGGCCTTCGCCAGGCAGCTCGCGAATCCCTCAGCCGTCGGCCAGCTGCCACCAGCCCAGGGCCGGTCCGATGAAGCGGACTGTCACCCAGAACAGCACCAGGGCACCGATGCCCACCCAGGCGCCGCGTGTGGTCAGGGTCACGAACCGATCGCCCTGATTCCTGGTCAAGGGCAACCAGGAGATCAGTCGCGGTGAGGTGTCCTTCGCTTTGGTGGTCTGACGCGGGGGCCTGGGCGGCAATCCCTGGGCGGCCCGGCGTTTCGCTTCTCCCATGACGACGGTTCGTGCAGCCCTCGCAGGCTAGGGGGGAAGCAGCCGGTTCAGATCCTGCCAGGGCTCGAGGGCCTGCAGCACCTGATGCCCCCAGCTGCGACTGCGCAGGCGGCCATCGAGGACGGCCAGGCGGCCACCCCCCTGTCGCAGACAGGCCACGCCCCGTTCCAGGGTGCTGAGGGCGTCGGGCAGGAGCAGCTCCCGGAACCAGTCGCGCCCCTGTTGACGCAGGCGTTGCACCCGGGCCGCCGTCAGCGGATCCTCCAGGCTGGTGATCGGCAACAGTCCGACCACGATCTGGCAGGGCAAGGGCAGCCGCGGCTGCTGGGCCAACCACCAGGCCCAGTCCGCAACGATGACGCCGTTGGTTTCTGGCGCGGTGCTGCGCAGGGTGACACGGCTACCGAATTCAGCGGCAAGGCCGCTGGCCAGGCTGCGCTGCAGCGCTGGATCATCGAGGAGCACCACGGTCAGGCCGGCCTGGCCCAGCACCAGTCGGCGGCTCTGCTCCAGCAGGTGCTGGCCGTAGATCGGGCTGTTGGGCAGCGGTTGCCGTCTTGGTGCAAACAGCGGCAGCGGATCCGCCAGTTCAGGGTCGGCCAGGGTCACCGTCACCACCGGCTGAAATCCTTGTCCACCCGGCAGGACGGTTGTTCCTTTCGAGCTGCCCATGGGCCAGGGGCCGGCCATGATCACACCGCGCCCCTGCAGGAGCGCGCCCAGGTGCTCGAAGGGGGCCAGGGGGTGGCGTTCCAGTTCCCACTGCAGCAACACCGGATCGACCCGCGCCCAACTGGTCCAGGCACCGCGCTCGGCTCGCAGCCAGCGCTGCCAGGGATCCGGCAGCGGCGCCAGCAACCGCAGCAGATCGCGCAGGGGGGTCTCCTCCTCATCGCTGATCGCCACGGTCCGCTCAGCGGCGAGCGGTTGCCGGAGGATCCGCCGACTCAGCCGTTCATGTAGCTCCAGCACCGTGGCGGCGGCCCGGGGATGGGTGCGTCTGAGGTCATCCCAGTGCCGGGGTTCGATCCGCACAGCGGCGGCTTCGCGCAGCTGCCGTTCCACCGCTTCCGGTTCGGGGATCACCAGCTGGCGATCCCCGATCAGGTCCTGATCCCAGGCCTGAAGCAGTTCCGAAGGGTTCACCAGCCAGATGGCTCCAGCGGGGGGTGGGGTGAGGCCCTGCCAGCACGGTGGCTTCAGGCCTGCCGCCGTGAGCCGGGGCCACTCCACCTGGAGCAGTCGCTGCCGCAGCGCCTCGCTGCAGAGAATCGCCACAGGTGCCTCCATGAGGGCCAGGGGCACCAGCAGGCTGATCAGCCAGCCCGGGTCACTGCCGGGTGCCAGGCGGATCAGGGTGTGATCGGCCCGTCGCAGGCTGCGGGCCACCAGTCGGCTGAGGGTGAAATGATGCGGCCAGCGCCGGACGCCCTCCTGTTGCAGGAGTTGTTTGAGCTGTTGGTGGGCCTGAGCTTCCAGCATCGCGGAATCGTAGGAAGCTGGCTGAAACAGACGCCATGCGATGACACCCCCCTGGCAGGAACGCCCCGTCGGCGTTGTCGGTCTTGGCTTGATCGGCGGCTCGATCGCCCTCGATCTGCTCGCCCAGGGGAGGGAGGTCCGGGCCCTGGTGCATCGCCAGGAAACGGCGGAGCGCGCCCGTAGCCGCGGTCTGGCCAGCAGGATCGACACCGATCCTGCTGTGCTCGGCGATTGCGCCCTGGTGGTGTTGGCGCTGCCGCTGGATCGACTGCTGGATCCACCCGACTCCCTGGTGGCTGCCCTGCCTGCGGAGGCCGTGGTCACCGATGTCGGTTCCGTGAAGGCTCCGGTGCTGGCGCGATGGGGGGGATTGGTGCCCCGTTTTGTCGCCAGTCATCCGATGGCCGGCACCGCCCAGGCGGGGGTGGAGGCCGGCATCGCTGGGTTGTTCGTCGATCGTCCCTGGGTGGCCACCCCCACCACCGGCACCGACCCCGAGGCGTTGGCGGACGTCCAGCAACTGGCGCTGCAGCTCGGGGCGCGTTGGCTCTGTTGCGATGCGGCGGAGCACGATCGCGCCGTTGCCCTGATTTCCCATCTGCCGGTGCTGGTCAGCGCGGCCCTGATCGCGGCCGCCGACCAGGGCGCTCGGGGTCCCGGCGATTCCGCCACGCTCCCCTCGCTGGTGCGAGGCCTTGCCTCGAGTGGCTTTGCCGATACCAGCCGGGTGGGAGGCGGCAATCCTGAGCTCGGCACCCTGATGTCCCGCTGCAATCGCGAGGCCGTGCGCCAGGCCCTGAGCCACTATCGACTGGCTCTGGAGCATCTCGAGGCCTGCGTCGAGCGCCAGGACTGGCCCGAACTGGAACGCACCCTGGTGCGCACCCAGGCCCTCAGGCCCCCTTTCCTGGAGCCTCCGGTTTAGGCGCGCAGCTGCAGTGGCCTTCCTCGCTCCGCCAGCAGCTGTCTGGAGGCCATCAAGGCCGAGAGGCTGACGCCAGCGGTGCCCTCACCGGGATGAAGGCTGTCACCGCAGAGCCAGAGCCCCGGCAGCGGCGTGCGGCTGGCCAGGCCGAAGGGACCGAACTGGTCCGGGCTCTGGCCGAGGCCGCCCACCATCCCGAACGGCCGCCCGGTCCAGCCGGCGAAACCCCGGGGGGTGGCCAGTTCCTGATGCAGAAAGGCGTTGGCAGGCAGGGTCAGGCCGGCTTCCAGGGAGCTCCGGATCGCGGTCAGGGCCTCCTGTTTTCGGCGTTGGTAATCCGCCTCCGGCAGGTTGAACCAGGGGGCCGATGGTGTGAAGACGCTGGCGATCACGGTTGCCTGCCCCTGGGGAGCGCGGCCATCGCCCTCCTGGCTGATCGAGACGAACAGGGAGCCTGGCTGCCCGGCCTCCAGCTGCAGGTGGGCTGCGACTCCTGCCGGCAGCCGGGCGCGTTCGATCGCTCCGTAGAACACCAGCGCCCCGGATGGGGTCGGCAGTTGGGCCAGGCAACGGCGGTAGCCCTGGGGCATGGCCTCCCCCAACAGGGTCGGCAGGGTCTGGGGCGGCAGGCTGCAGACCACGGCGTCGCACGTCCGATCGAAGGCGGTGCCGTTCGCTCTCTGGCCCTGCACCCGCCAGCGGCCACCCTCTCGGGCCAGGCGCGTGACCCGATGCCGCAGCCGCAGGCGTCCACCGGCGTTCTGCAGAGCCTGCTCCAACCCATCGCAGAGACCCTGCATCGACCCCTCCAGATGCCAGAGACCGAGGGGGGCCTGGGCCATGGCCAGCACGGTGGCGCCGTAGAGGGCGGCGGTGCGATCGACTCCGTGCTGGGAATAGAGACGCAGCTGCAGATCCAGAAAGCGGCGGAGCCGCTGATCACCGGCACACCCGCAGAGCCGCAGCAGATCGGCAACGGTCGCCTTGGCGAGCAGGCCGGTGGCCAGCTGGGCCGGACCGATCGCCCCGAGCAGCTGACGCAGATCCCAGAGGGTCCGAGGCGGCAACACCGGGTCCTTGCCGGCAAAGCTCCAGTTGGCCTGATGCAAGGTGGCGCAGAGGGCCCAGAACCTTTCGCTGCCGGGGAACTGACGCTGTTGCTCCTGGCGCCACCGCTCTGGATCACGCCAGAGGGCGATCGGCGCATTGTCGTCCGCCAGTTGCACCACACAGCCCGGATCGAGGGGCCGGGCTTCCGGCAGCGGGATGCCGAAGTGTCGGCAGAGGCGGTGGTGACTGCCGCCCGGCTCCAGGCCGGCCACCTGGGTGGCACCCACATCAAAGATGTAAGGGCCGCGGCGGAAGGTGCCGGCACAGCCACCGCTCTGGTGATGCGCTTCCAGGAGCTCCACCCCGAGGCCAGCATCGGCGAGCAGGGAGGCGGCCGTGAGGCCGGCCACACCGGCGCCGATCACCACCACATCCAGATCCGCGCAGGACGGCACCGTGGCGGTGGAATCGGCAGTCATCGGCAGGCACACGCTTGGGTCGGCATGCTGGCAGCCAGCGATGGTCAGGTGCGGATGGCAAGTGCAGGGCCAGAGGAGCTCGATCGAGTGTTCAGCGATCAGCTGGCGGCTCTGCTGGGCGAGGAGGTGCGGCTGGGGGGCGCGGTCAGCGGCGGCTGCATCCATCAGGCCCGGACCCTGCATCTGTGCAGTGGCGAGCGCCTGTTCCTGAAGGTGAGCCCTGCCGAGCGTCAGCCGTTGTTGACAGCGGAGGTGGCGGGGCTCGAGGCCCTGGCTGCGGCGGTCGATCCGTCGTCACCGCTGGTGGTCCCGGAGCTGCGTGCCTCTGCGGTTCTCGGGGATCGGGCCGTGCTGGTGCTGGGGTGGCTGGCGTTGGCGCCACCGGGCCGATCACCAGGCAGCGATCAGGCCTGGCATCGGTTCGGGGTGGCGTTGGCGCAGTTGCATCGCCGCAGTGGCGAAGTGGGCCGTGCCTTCGGCTGGGATCAGGACAACTGGATCGGTTCCGCCCCCCAGGGCAACCGCTGGAGCACGGACTGGGCCGGATTCTTCCGGGACTGCCGGCTGGCCCCGCAACTGGACTGGGCCGCGCGCCGGGGCCATCCCCTGGTGGGCGCTGAGGCTCTGCTCGAGCAGGTGCCTGTGTGGCTGGCGGAGCATCACCCTCTGCCCTCGCTGGTTCACGGCGATCTGTGGTCGGGCAACGGCGGCGTCCTGCGCGATGGCCGCGGCGCTCTTTTCGATCCGGCCGTGCACCATGCCGATCGGGAGGTGGATCTGGCGATGGCAGCCCTGTTCGGTGGATTCCCGGCGGCGTTCTTTGCCGGTTATGAAGCGGCCTGGCCTCGGCCGACCGGGTACCGGAACCGTCAACGGCTCTACAACCTGTACCACGAGCTCAACCACGCCAATCTGTTCGGCGGCGGTTACCAGGCCCAGGCCCAGGCCACGATCAAAGCGCTTCTCTCTGCCTTCTGAAAGAGGCCGAACCATGCAGGGGAGAGTCATCGGGACCTGCGCCGCTGAACGCAGGCCCCGGGGTTGGCCGGGAGGGCGCCCCCGTCGCCTCAACCCAGATATTCCTTGCGCAGGGTCTGAATCTGGCCGGTGAACTTCTGGCGCTTCTCGGCGGTGGTGAGGTTGTTCAGGCCCCACTGACCGACCACGACCAGACCGAGGAGTTCCAGCAGACCGGGCACCACGGGCAGCAGGTTGATCGTGTCCAGCACACCCTTGATCAGCACCTGGGCCACGATCACAGCCACGATCACGCCCACGGCCTTGCTGATCCGGCCCATCTGGGTCCAGTCGACCTCATTGAGGGTGGTGTTGATCTTGCCGATGATTTCGCTGTAGCGCTCGGAGAAATTCACCTCAGGGGCGGCATCGCTGGCATCGGCACCGGGCATGGTGGTGGACGTGTGTTCCAGAAGGTCGGTGCTGTCCGTCATGGCCAGGGTGCCGCTCGATACGAAGATGAACAAATTATTGCGTCCCATGAGTGAAATGCCAGGGGCGCTGGTCTTCGGTGAGCAAGAGCTGATCGTTCTCGGCGCCGTCCTGGCGACGGCGGCGCCGCAGGAGGGCTGTGCCCTTCTGCTCGGACCGGTGCTTGAAGGCGATTGGCGCGTGGCTGCGGTCTGGCCCTGTCTGAACGTCTGGCGGCCGGAGCACGAGCGCCTGCGACGGTTTGCCCTCGATCCCCGCGAGCAGCTCCAGGCCCAGCGCTGGGCGCGTCAGCGGGGCTGGCAGGTGCATGGCGCTGCCCACAGCCATCCGGAAGGCCCGCTGGTGCCCTCCGCCACCGATCGCACCCTCACGGTCGCTCCGGCCCTGATGGTGATCAGTTCCCCCGCCCTCGCCCCAGCTCTCGATGCCGGCGCCCTGCCACTGCGGGCCTGGTGGCTCGATCAGGAGCCGGGGGTCGAGCCCTTGCCGGTGGCGGTGCGGATCGGCGCACCGGCGTCGGGGGACGATGGAGAATGAACGTTCTCGTCGGTCTGGCGTTCAGGCCTGCGGTCTCAACCTTTGCCCATGCTTCCTCCCGATACCCAAGGGGTTCAGCTCAG
>CAIXOZ010000144.1 GCA_903921295.1 uncultured cyanobacterium
CACCTCCAGATAGATCGGCCGGGGGTCCGGGGCCGAGGCCTCAGGGGTGAGCAGCAGGTCGATGCGGCTGCGTCGGTTGAGGCCATAGGGCACCTCGGCCTGGATCCGGGCGATCGGTCCGAGCCAGGGTTCCAGCAGTCCCGCCTCGATCGTTGCCCGCACCAACCGGTTGGGCAGGGCTGTGTTCACCCCGACCCAGCAGGGCAGGCCATGGCTGCCCATGGTCTCGGCCTGCTCCCAGGTCCAGGCGAGTTTGCGGGTGGGGGAGGGGGCATGGCGCAGCCGCACGCGCCCTCCCGGATGCAGCACCCCGGTCATCGGGCCGGTGTTCGGGCAGTGCACCGTCACCACTTCACCGCCTTCGAGCTCCACATCAGCCAGAAAGCGCTTGTAGCGCCGCAGCAGCACCCCTTCCACCAGCGGGCCCACGGACAGCACCAGCACCCCCTCGTGGTTGTCCTGCCGGGGGAGATCGGGGGGGAGGGTCATGCTGCCGGAGACCGCGGGCTCCCCATCGTGGCCTGGGGCCATCGCCCCCGGGCGCAGGTGGGTGCCCTGCCGACCCGGAGCGCCCGGAGCGGAGACCCCAGGCCGGGGGCGCGGGAGAATGCCGCATTCGACGATCTGTTCATGGCCTCGCTGATGGCCCTGTTGGTGGCCCGGGCCGTGAGGAGGCCGGCATGAGCCCATCCCTGCGCCGCATCGCTCTGGTGGTGAGCGTGGCCACACTGCTGAGCAAGCTGGCCGGCCTGGTGCGTCAGCAGGTCATCGCCGCCGCCTTCGGGGTGGGCCTCGCCTACGACGCCTACAACTACGCCTATGTGCTGCCGGGCTTTCTCCTGATCCTGCTGGGCGGGATCAACGGCCCTTTTCACAGCGCCATGGTCGGGGCGCTGGCGCGTCGCAGTCGCAGCGAGGGGGCCCATGTGCTGGCGGCGATCAACACCCTCGTGGGCACTGCGCTGCTGGTGGTCACCCTGGTGCTGGTGCTGGCGGCGGATCCTCTGATCACGCTGGTCGGTCCCGGCCTGGATGCCGCCCGCCACGACATCGCCGTTGTCGAGCTGCGCTGGATGGCGCCGATGGCGCTGTTCGCGGGTCTGATCGGTCTGGGTTTCGGGGCCCTCAATGCCGCCGATGAGTACTGGATTCCTTCGGTCAGCCCTCTGCTCTCGAGTGTGGCGGTGATCGCTGGCCTGAGTCTGCTCTGGTGGCAGCTCGGGCCGTCGATCGATCTGCCGAAGCACGCGCTGATCGGCGGGGTGGTGCTGGCGGGCAGCACCACGCTCGGGGCGGTGCTGCAGTGGCTGGTGCAGCTCCCTGCCCTGGCCAGGCAGGGGCTGAACCGGATGAAGCTCGTCTGGGACTGGCGCCATCCCGGTGTTCAGGAGGTGCTCAAGGTGATGGGGCCGGCCACCCTCTCCTCGGGGATGCTCCAGATCAATGTGTTCACGGATCTGTTCTTCGCCTCCGGCATCGTCGGTGCGGCCGCCGGGCTCGGCTACGCCAATCTGCTGGTGCAGACCCCCCTGGGCCTTGTCTCCAACGCCCTGCTGGTGCCCCTGTTGCCGGTGTTCTCCCGGCTCACCGCACCCGAGGATCGGCCCGAGCTGGTCGGGCGGATCCGCCAGGGTCTGATGCTGTCGAGCGCCTGCATGCTGCCGCTCGGGGCGCTGATGGTGGGGCTGGCGGATCCGCTGGTGGCCCTTGTCTATGAGCGCGGCGCCTTTGATCATGAAGCGGCCCGGCTGGTCGGTCGCCTGCTGATGGCCTACGGCATCGGCATGCCGGCCTATCTGGGCCGGGATGTGCTGGTGCGCGTCTTCTATGCCCTCGGCGATGGCACCACGCCGTTTCGTTTTTCCATGGCCGGCATCGGTGTCAACGCCGTGTTCGACTGGCTCCTGGTCGGAGGCCCGACCCCCTGGGGCCAGACCCTGCCGGCCTTGAATTTCGGGGCGCCCGGCCTGGTGCTGGCCACGGTGCTGGTGAACCTGCTCACCTGCGTTGGCCTGCTGCTGGCCCTGCAGCAGAAGCTCGGGGCCCTGCCCCTGAGGCTCTGGTTGCGCGACAGCCTGCGCCTGGCCGCTGCCTCCGTGCTGATGGCCGGGGTGGCCTGGTCCTCCAGCTGGCTGCTGGGCCGTCCTGGCGCGATGCTGCAGCCGCTCCTGCCCGAGGCCCTCGCGGCGCGTCCTGGGGGGTGGCTGGGGGCCCTGGCCGGACTCACCCTTGAGCTGGTCGTCGGTGCCGGCCTGGCAACCGCTGTCTACTGGCTGTTGGCCAGGTGTTCGGGAGTGCCGGAAGCCCAGCAGCTCTTCTCCCTGGTGCTGGATCGCCTGCCGGGGCGTCGCCGCTCCTCCGGCTCCTCCTGACCCTGCGGGCGGTCGACCGCCCCTGAGCTTCAGCCGGTCGGTGCCGGGCAGGGGGCCCGGGGTCGTGCTGGGGCGTTGCTCCCCGCCGGCCTCAGGGGAGCCGCACCTGCCGGTCTTCGCGCACCTGCAGCGGAATCTCCAGCTGGTTGCGCCCCACAAGCTGGGGCCCATCCACGGAGAGGATCCGCGCCTCAATGCCGAAATCCTTGAAGGCGGTTTCCAGTTCCTGGATCAGCGCCTTCTCCACCTGGACCTCCGCGTCGACCACCTTGCCGATCAGACGACTGCCCAGGGGGCCGATGCGCTGCCGGACGACGTCGCGGGCATTGGTGATTTCAATGACCAGCACTCGGCGGCCGCGGCATGCGATCACCCTATCGGCCGGAGGCCGTGGGTCCTCGATCGTGGCCGATGGCTGAGGCCCTCAGCGCAGCTCCTCGAGCAGGTCCTCCAGGTCCTGCAGCTGACCGCTCGGCAACAGGCGTGCCAGCGGAAGTCGGGTGGTGCCACCACCGATCGGCACCTGCACGGACTCCAGGGAGCGACGGGCGCAGGCGGCGGCACCCAGCTCCAGATGGGCGGCACATTCGATCGCCAGGGTTTCGGCCAGCCCGGCATCCCCCAGATAGAGATGCCAGTTGGCGACCTGGATGTACAGCCGGTCGGCGATGCCGCGGCTGAGGGACTCGATGGCGGCGGCGTTGAGGGTCATGGCGTCGAAGGGGGCTCTGGGGTCTCGGCCTTGGAGGGGCGCTGGACGAGCACCACGGTCAGATGGATCGCCAGGACCAGCCCCCAGACCAGGCTGACCAGCGGCAGCCGGGACCATGGGTGTCGCATCTCCTGCACGAACCACAGGCCGCTGTTGACGGCCGCAAACACCATCGCGTGCAACACCAGATTCACGATCCGCGCGAAGTGGCGGTAAGTGGGGTCGGTGGGGTCGGCGGGGCCGTACCAGCGGATCGGCATGGGCTCAGGGCCGCGGATGGGTGCAGGGGCTGGTCTGATTGTGGTGCCTGGGCGCGGATCCGGGGGGGAGTTGACGGATGGGCCCTCCGTGAGGTGACAATGGATTCATGCGCTTGTAGCTCAGCGGATTAGAGCATCTGACTACGGATCAGAGGGTCGGGAGTTCGAATCTCTCCAGGCGCGCTTCTCAGAACCCCCCGGACCACCGGGGGGTTTTTTGATGCGAGCGGTCCCTGAGCCGCGCCCCGTTCACGCAACGCAGAGCCGGCCGCCCCCTGGGTCATCGGGCCGGTGTCCTGCAGGCCTGGTGCCGGCCTCGTGGCCCGAAGCCCACGGTGATGCTCCTGCAGGGGGGGCTGTGGCCGCTGGCCAGAGGCGGGCGCTTGCCGACCCGGTTCCTTACGATCAGGGAACCAGACGATCGCAATCCGTAGCCATGGTGGAGAGCTCCTCCTCAGACCAACAGCGCGCCATTGATGCTTCGCTGGCGGGCAGCGATCCGGCCATCGCCACGTTGATCGGCAAGGAGCTTCAGCGTCAGCAGGGCCATCTGGAGCTGATCGCTTCGGAGAACTTCGCCTCCCGCGCCGTGATGGAGGCCCAGGGCTCGGTGCTGACCAACAAGTACGCCGAGGGCCTTCCATCCAAGCGCTACTACGGCGGCTGTGAGCACGTCGATGCGATCGAGGAGCTTGCGATCGAGCGGGCCAAGCAGCTCTTCGGGGCCGCCTGGGCCAACGTGCAGCCCCACAGCGGCGCCCAGGCCAATTTCGCCGTGTTCCTGGCTCTGCTCCAGCCCGGCGACACGATCATGGGCATGGACCTGAGCCACGGCGGTCATCTCACCCATGGCTCACCCGTGAATGTGAGCGGCAAGTGGTTCAAGGTGGTGCAGTACGGGGTGGATGAAGCCACCCAGCAGCTCAACTTCGACACGATCCGCGAGCTGGCTCTGAAGCACAAGCCGAAGCTGATCGTCTGCGGTTATTCGGCCTATCCGCGCACGATCGATTTCCAGGCCTTCCGCGCCATTGCCGATGAAGTGGGCGCCTACCTGCTGGCCGACATGGCCCATATCGCCGGTCTGGTGGCGGCCGGCGTGCACCCCAATCCGGTGCCCGTCTGTGATGTGGTCACCACCACCACGCACAAGACCCTGCGCGGTCCCCGCGGCGGTCTGATCCTCTGCCGTGATGCGGACTTTGCCAAGCAGTTCGATAAGGCCGTCTTCCCAGGCAGTCAGGGCGGGCCGCTCGAGCATGTGATCGCCGCCAAGGCGGTGGCTTTCGGTGAGGCCCTGCAGCCCTCCTTCACCACCTATGCCCGGCAGGTGGTGGCCAACGCCCGGGTGCTGGCCGCCCGCATTCAGGAACGCGGCATTGCGGTGGTGAGCGGGGGCACCGACAACCATCTGGTGCTGCTCGATCTGCGCTCGATCGGCATGACCGGCAAGGTGGCTGACCTGCTGGTGAGCGATGTGCACATCACCGCCAACAAGAACACCGTTCCCTTCGATCCGCAGTCGCCCTTCGTCACCAGTGGCCTGCGCCTGGGCACTGCCGCCCTCACCACCCGGGGCTTCGATCAGGAGGCCTTCGTTGAGGTGGCGGATGTGATCGCAGATCGTCTGCTCAACCCTGAGGATCCGGTGATCGAACAGCGCTGTCGCGATCGCGTCGCGGCTCTGGCCCAACGCTTCCCGCTCTATGCGGTCGGGCGTCAGCTGCAGCCGGCCTGAGGGCCTCCACGGGATGGCGACAGGCCGTCGACGGTCTGCGGCACCCTTCCTAAGCTTCCGACGACGCCCAGCTCACCGGCCCCGCTTCCGACCGTGCAACGCTCGTGATGATCTCCAGCCGGCCGGATCTCGCCGCGGTGGTTGCCTTTGTGCTGGCGGCCCTGCTGACGGCGTTGATCGTGCCGGTGGTGCGACGGGCCGGGTTGCGCTGGGGGTTGATCGATCCGCCTGATCCGCGCAAGCAGCACACCACACCGATGGTGCGCCTCGGCGGCATCGGCATCGTTGCCGGCTTTGTGCTTGCGTTGCTGATCATCTGGGCGCTGGGTGGCTTTGTGCAGCTGCCCCAGCCTGATAACCCGATCTGGACCACCCTCGCCGGGTGCCTCTGCTTCTTCATCATCGGGCTCGCAGACGATCTGTTCGCCCTGCCCCCGTTGCCTCGCCTTGTGCTGCAGCTGGCCGTCGCGACGGTGGTCTGGAGCCAGGGGGTGCGCATCGGCGCGATCGAACTCCCCTTCGGACTGCTCGGCCACGATCCCGGCGTGATCCAGCTCTCCGGTGGATTCAGTCTCCTGGCCACAGTGCTCTGGTTGGTGGGCATCACCAATGCCATCAACTGGCTCGACGGTCTCGATGGCCTGGCCGCCGGAGTCAGCGGCATCGCCGCCGTCGGTCTGCTGTCGGTCAGCTACAGCCTCAACCAACCCGCCCCTGGCCTGCTGGCGGCCGCCCTGGCGGGGAGCTGCCTCGGCTTTCTCCGCCACAACTTCAACCCCGCCCGCATCTTCATGGGCGATGGAGGCTCCTACTTTCTCGGCTTCGCCCTGGCGGCGATCAGCATCGTCGGACCGGCCAAGGGCCTCACCAGCGTCAGCCTGCTGCTACCGCTGCTGATCCTCTCGCTGCCTGTGGCCGACATGTCGGCCGTGATCATGGGGAGGCTGCGTCAGGGGCGTTCCCCCTTCTATCCCGATCGCCGCCATCTCCACCACCGCCTGTTGCGGATCGGCTTCAGCCATCGGCGCACCGTGGTGCTGATCTATGCCTTCACCCAGTGGCTCGTGGCCCTGGCGCTGGTGCTGGCCAATGCGGAGCTGCGCTTCCTCTGGCTGGCTCTGGCCACGGCGATTCTGGTGGCGGTGATCGTCATCGCCCGTCGCCAGATTGAGAACGAACACCGCCGTTCCTGAGGCCGCTTGAGCCAGGTTGAACTCCTCTGCATCGGCACCGAGCTCCTGCTCGGTGACATCCTCAACGGCAATGCCCGCTGGCTCGCCCAGCAGTTCGCGGCCCTGGGGCTGACCCATCATCGCCAGGGGGTGGTGGGCGACAACCGCGAACGGTTGATCGCCGTTCTTCGGGAGATCGCGGGTCGTTCAGAGCTGCTGATCACCACCGGTGGCCTTGGTCCCACCCCCGATGATCTGACCACCGAAGCGGTCACCGCCGCCTTCGGGGGCCGGCTGCTCGAGCGTCCGGAGGTCTGGAGCGACATCCAGGCCAAGGCCGCCAGCCGGGGGCGCCCACCCTCTCCCTCCAGCCGCCGACAGGCCCTGCTCCCCGAAGGAGCCGAGATCTTGCCCAATGGCACCGGCACCGCCCCTGGCATGATCTGGCGCCCCGATCCCGACGGGTTGCCCTTCCCGATCCGCAGGGGATTCACGGTCCTCACCTTCCCGGGCGTCCCCTCGGAGATGAAGGCGATGTGGCAGGCCACGGCTGTGCCCTGGTTGCAGGCCCAGGGGCTGACAGACGCGGGGCTGTTCAGTCGCCAGCTGCGCTTCTGGGGGCTTGGTGAAGCGACCCTGGCCGAGCGGGTGGCCGATCTGCTGGAGGGCTCCAACCCCACGGTGGCCCCCTATGCCGGCGCCGGGGAGGTGATCCTGCGGCTCACGGCCCGTGCGGCCAGCCGCCCCGAAGCTGAGGCCCTGCTCGATCCCGTCGAGACCGAGATCCGCGCCCGCGCCGGCGAGGCCTGCTTCGGCCGTGACGAGGACAGCCTGGCCTCGGTGGTGTTGCGGCAGCTGCGCGGTCGCGGTCAGACCCTGGCGGTGGCGGAGAGTTGCACCGGTGGTGGCCTCGGTGCTGCCCTCGCTGCGGTGCCTGGGGCCTCGGAGGTGTTTCTGGGCGGCGTGATCGCCTATGCCAATGCCGTCAAGCGTGATCTGCTGGGGGTGCCGGAGTCGTTGCTGGAGAGCCATGGCGCCGTCAGCGATCCGGTGGCGATGGCAATGGCGCAGGGGGTGCGTCGCCGCACCGGTGCCGACTGGGCTCTGGCGATCACCGGCGTCGCCGGTCCCGGTGGTGGTCGTGCCGACAAGCCCGTCGGTCTGGTGCACATCGCCGTGGTCGGCCCTGAGAGCGGCCGCAGTGCTCCGGTCCGTTTCGGCGAGAGTCGCGGTCGGGCCTGGATCCAGCAGCTCTCGGCTCTGGAGGCCCTCAATCGCCTGAGGCTGGACCTCTCCCTTTTAGGCTGATCGATCATTCCGTGCCGCTGGTCCTTGAGCACCGCCACCCTCTACGACAAGGTCTGGGAGTTGCACCGTGTGGCGGATCTTCCCGGCGGTGGCACCCAGCTGTTCATCGGCCTGCATCTGATCCATGAGGTCACCAGTCCCCAGGCCTTCGCAGCCCTGAAGGATCTCGGCCTCGGCGTGCGCCATCCCGAGCGCACCGTTGCCACCGTCGATCACATCGTTCCCACCCTCTCCCAGGCGCGTCCCTTCGCCGATCCTCTGGCGGAGGAGATGCTCGCCACCCTGGAGCGCAACTGTCAGGAGCATGGAATCCTGCTGCATGGTCTTGGCAGCGGGCGTCAGGGCATCGTCCATGTGATCGCCCCGGAGCTGGGCCTCACCCAGCCCGGCATGACCGTGGCCTGCGGCGACTCCCACACCTCCACCCACGGGGCCTTCGGGGCGATCGCCTTTGGCATCGGCACCAGCCAGGTGCGCGATGTGCTCGCAAGCCAGAGCCTGGCGATGGGCAAGCTCAAGGTGCGTCGGATCTGGGTGGACGGCCGGCTCCAGACCGGCGTGTATGCCAAGGATCTGGTACTGCATGTGATCCGAACCCTCGGTGTCAAGGGTGGCGTGGGCTATGCCTATGAATTCGCCGGCCCGGCCATCGAGGCCCTCTCGATGGAGGAGCGGATGACCCTCTGCAACATGGCGATCGAGGGCGGCGCCCGCTGCGGCTACCTCAACCCCGACGCCACCACCTTTGCCTATCTCCAGGGCCGACCCGCCGCCCCCAGCGGCGAGGCCTGGCAACGGGCCCTGGCCTGGTGGACCTCCCTGGCCAGCGACGATCAAGCCCAGTTCGACGACGAGGTGCGCTTCGATGCCAGCCTGCTGGCCCCCACC
>CAIXOZ010000145.1 GCA_903921295.1 uncultured cyanobacterium
CCCCACCTCCGGAGCCCAGATGCGTTGCCGCTTCAGACCCATAGGCCCGCCGCTTTAAAGGGGCGTCGCTCCTCGGCCAACTGGGGATTCTTCAGCACATCGATCACTTTCAGGGCATACACCCCCTGAAACTCCGTTTCCAGGATGTTGCGAAGGGTCTTGAGAGCCCGCATCGAGTTCGGGGTGTTCCCGGCGACGTAGAGCTTGAGGATGTAGGTCTTGCGCGGGCTCATCAGGTCACCTCCCGGGTTATGGGGCTGAGGGGGTCGCCGATCAGGCGACCGGATAGGGGCTCATCCGGCGGGATCGAGCGTCGGTACATCTCGCAGAGATGCGCCATCACATCGAGCAGGGCCAGTCGGTAGTCCTGGAGGAAGTCGTTCTTGTGCCCTTCCAGCTTGAGCTGTTTCCAGAAGCCGTCCATCAGGTTCATATGGATTTCCACGGTTTTGGTGATCGGCAGATCGCTGAAGAACGCGGTATGCACGAAGCTCTCCAGGGCCTGGTTGGCCACGGCCGGATCGCGGAAGTAACTGACCAGCAGATCCCGGTAGGTGCGCTCAAGCGAACCGAGCAGCTCGTGACGCTCGTTCGCCGGCAGGTTGCGCAGAAACCGCGAGGGATCGCGCTTGTAGAAGACCCCCAGGTAACCGAGACGATCCTTGAGCCGGTTGGCCAGCTTCCACGGATCGGGCGTGTTCGGATTGCGGCTACCCGGAGCAGCACTGGAGGCCCCAAGCAATCCGCGTCGCAGAAAACGGGAGATCGCTCCATCAACGCTGTAGCTGAGCTGCTCAAGCTGGTCGGGGGGGAGATGCACCTCCGCATCGTGATAATCCGTGCGACCGCTGACCTGACCGATCACCACCGCCGGCAACAGCACCCCACGATCGTGAAGATGGCGGTAACTGGTGGGGTCGAGCACCCCCTGCTCAAGCAGAACGCCATCGAAGGATTCGCGTCGCTGCTCAAGGGTCGTGATCGGATCGTCGGAGGGATCAAGGTGCACCAGGTCATAGCGGCCGCCCCTCAGCCACTGGGCGCAGGCCTCCTGCAACCGGGGATCCCGGAGCAGGGAGGCGATCGTCAGAGCCGGAGCGGCGGGCATCGACCAGTCGGCGACCCAACGGGCTCCCCAATCTTGACGAAAGGGACAATGGAGCAGGAAGATCTTTGTTTGTCTTTCGATTGCCGTGCGCCCAGGCTTAATGGCCGAGGCAGCGGGTTGCGTCGGGAGCCTCCCCCCGCATCTCTCACCAGGGATGCGGCTCCCAGGGAGCCGTCCATCAGGATCCTGCACCGCCTCCTTCCCGGAGACCTCCCTGCAGCGTTCTTCCCGAGCTCAGCCCTTCCTCCCGCCCTCGCCTGCCTGGCCACGCCCCAGCGCCCATGAGTACGACACCCGCCTCCCCGACCGGCAACGCCGGCGAATCCGGTCCTTACGCCATCGTTGAGGCCTCGGGCCAGCAGTTCTGGCTGCAGCCCAACCGTTACTACGACCTCGATCGTCTGGCGGCCGAGGTCGATGACACCATCACCCTGGAGCAGGTCCTGCTCGTGAAGGACAGCAAGGGCGCCACCGTCGGCCAGCCCTATGTGAATGGTGCCAGCGTTGAGCTCAAGGTTCTCGCCCATCGCCGCGGGCCGAAGATCATTGTCTACAAAATGCGTCCGAAGAAGAAAACCCGGCGCAAGAATGGTCACAGACAGGAGCTGACCCGGGTCATGGTCCAGTCGATCACCGTTGGTGGCAAGGCCATCGCCTGATCAGAGCTGCGCTCCCTTCCCTTCCTTCCCCTCCACCGGACTTCCTCCCCATGGCCCACAAGAAAGGCACAGGCTCCACCCGCAACGGTCGTGATTCCAATGCCAAACGGCTCGGCGTCAAGCGCTATGGCGGTGAGGCCGTCACCGCCGGCTCGATCCTGATCCGTCAGCGCGGCACCTCGGTGCTGCCCGGCGTCAATGTCGGCCGGGGCTCCGACGACACCCTGTTCGCGCTTGTCGATGGCGTTGTCAGCTTCGACACCATCAGCCGCGGCCTGCGCAACCGCAAGCGCATCAACGTCGCCGTGGCCTGAAGGCCAGCGCCTTCCCGCCTTTGATTGCGCCCGTCTCACCGACGCTTCGGCCCCAGCCTCGCCTGGGGCTTTTTTGATGGTCACGCCCTGCTCCAGCCACCGCCGCGCCACCCCGCCTTCACCCTGCAGCGCCGACCGATGACCGCTCGCCCCCCGTGGCCCTGTCCCGCATCGCGATGGCTGAGGCCGTGAGCGCACCGACCGCCCAGCCCATGGGCTTCCTGATCCTCGACAAGCCCGCCGGCCTCACCTCCCACGACTGCGTCGCTCACGTCCGCCGCCGCTACGGACTGCGTCGGGTCGGCCATGGCGGCACGCTCGATCCCGCCGTCACCGGTGTTCTGCCGGTGGCCGTCGGGCCGGCCACCCGCCTGCTCCCCTATCTCGATGGTCGCAAGCGGTACGAAGGGGTGATCCAGCTCGGGGTGCGCACCAGCAGCGACGACCTCGCGGGCGACGTGCTCGGCACCTCACCCGTGCCGCCCCTGAATGCAGCGACGCTCGAACCGCTGTTGGCCCCGTTCCGGGGGGAGATCCTGCAGCGCCCCCCCCAGGTATCGGCCGTGCATGTGGAGGGCGAGCGGGCTTACGCGAGGGCACGACGGGGAGAAACGATGGAGCTGGCCGCCAGGCCGGTGACGATCGAGACCCTGGAGCTGATCCGCTGGGACGAAGAACGGCAGCAGCTGCATCTGGCCGTGACCTGCTCCGCAGGCACGTACATCCGCTCCCTGGCCCGTGATCTCGGCGAGAGCCTCGGCTGCGGCGGCAGCCTGGCCCGCCTGCGCCGCACGGGCGCCCTTGGCTTCAGCCTCGAAGACAGCCTCAGCCTCGAGCAACTGGCGCTCGACCCGCCGCCGGCACCGATGCCGCCCCTGCGAGCCCTGACGCACCTCAGCCGCCATCACCTGCCCGAGGGTGACTGGAGCGCCTGGCGCTGCGGCCGCGCCCTGGCCGACCCGGAACAGCGTCCGGCGGAGACCATGGTCGTGATCCTGGCCCCGGATGGCAACCTGGCCGGCATGGCCCGCGCCACAGGGAGCGGCCAGCTCCAGCCGAAGCTCGTCTTCGACGCTGCCGGCTGATTCCACGTCTCATCCTCCTCCAGTCCCCGATGGCCGGCCACAGCAAATGGGCCCAGATCAAACGCACCAAAGCGGTTGTGGATGCCCGCCGCGGTGCCGTGTTCACCCGCCTCGGCAGGGAGATCACGGTGGCGGCGCGGGGAGGGGCGGATCCTGCCGGCAACTTTCAGTTGCGCACCGCGATCGAAAAGGCTCGGGCCGCCGGCATGCCGAACACGAACATCGAGCGGGCGGTCGCCAAGGGAGCCGGCGGTGGCAGCGGTGACGGCGACAGCTTCGAGGCCGTGCGCTACGAGGGCTACGGGCCGGGGGGCGTGGCGGTGATGATCGAGGCCTTCACCGACAACCGCAACCGCACGGCCGCCGACATCCGCCTGGCGTTCAACAAGAACGGCGGCAATCTCGGCGAGACCGGCTGCGTCGGTTACCTGTTCGAGCAACGGTCGATCGTCGGTGTGGCCTTCGAGGAACGCGACGAGGAAGCGCTGATCGACACACTCCTGGAGCTTGAAGCCGGTGATCCGCCGGTCACAGCCAGCGGCTACGAGCTCACAGGCAGCGGCGCTGAGGTGTACGGACCGTTCGCCGCTCTGGAGTCGCTGCAGGATGGGCTGCGCTGCCATGGCTGGGGCGTGATCGACTGGGAGCACCGTTGGGTGGCGCTGACGGCCTGCACGCTGCACCAGGAGGAGACCCTCAGGGCGTGTCTGAAGATGCTGGAAGCGCTGGACGAGCTCGATGACGTCCGCAGTGTGACCTCCAACCTGGAGGCCGAGGAAACGCTGCTCGAGCAGGCGATGGCCTGAACTGAACGCCACCGCAACGCGATCAGATCAGGCCGGCGGCAGCCGCGGGATCCGCCAGCACCAGCAGATCGGGATGGCGCTGCAGCCATGACGCCGGCACATCGGGCGTGGGTGGCTGCACCAGAGCGCGAGCCAGGATCCCGGCCTTGGCCTCGCCCGTCACCAGCAGCACCAACTGCCGGGCCGAGAGAATCTCCGCCAGTCCGAGCGTGATCGCCTGCGCGGGAACGGCGGCGGCCTGGCCGTCGAAACCAGCGGCGTTCTGCCGGCGTGTGGCCTCCGTCAGGGCAATCAGCCGCGTGCTGGCCTCAGGGCCACAGGGGGGCTCATTGAAGCCCACATGACCGTTGAGCCCAAGCCCGAGCACCTGGAGCCCCAGGCCACCGGCTGCCGCCAGGCTGAGGCGATACCGCTGGGCCTCTGCCTCCGGATCCGGAGCGAGGCCATCGGGACAATGCACGCCACCGGGATCAAGGCCGAGCGGAAGCCGCAACAGGCGGGCCATGGTGGCCGTGAAGGAGGCCGGATCCTCGGGTCCAAGCCCGACGTACTCATCGAGGTTGAAACTGCACCAGGACTGCCGCAGCAACCGTCGCTGCGGATCGGTCAGGGCCGCCACCCGACGGGCGAGCGCCGCATAGAGGGGTTCCATCGTCACCCCTGTCGCCAGACCGAGGGGCCGGGGCCGGGTGCCGAGCACCTCCTCCAGCAACCGGGCGGCCAGTTGATCCGCCAGCTCGGCCACAGGGGCCACCACGAGCCGGTACCGGCGACTGGAGCTGGCCATTGGCGGCCTCACGGGGAAACGCCAGCACCGGATGCTCCCGAGGCCAGATCGGGGCGAGGTCCAGCCATGGCCTGCATCGGCTCCGGCAGGGTTGTCAGGCTGGTGCCACGGTAGTAGTGCTGAAGGATGCGGGTGTAGTCCATTCCCTGACTGGCCAGCCCGAAAGCGCCCCACTGGCTCATGCCAACGCCATGGCCGTATCCCCGACCCTTGAGAAGCCAGCCGATCGGTGGTTGCGGAGCCGGCGCCTGGCTCAGCCCTGCCATGGGGACCGGAGGCAAGGGCGGCACCACCACCGCCTCGGCCGGGCCGGGAGCGGCGGTGGCCGGTGCCGATGCCGTCTGTGATGGCGAGGCTTCCGGGGCCGGAGCCATGCCACCGGGGAGGGCGGCCACGCCCGGGAGGGGCTCGAATTGCACCAGGGTGCTGCGCAAGCCCAGGATCCGGCGCAGATCAGCGCCGCTGTAGAGCCGTTGACCGCGCGGCCCTTCGACCCGAACCTGCCGCAACCGGCCGCTGCCGCTGACCGCCAGCACCTCGAAGCGACTGACGCCGCCGGTCTCCGGGAAGAGCTGACCGAGCTGCGCGGCCGTGAAGCGCAGGCTCCAGGCACTGACCGGACTGGTGCGGTCGAAATCAGGAACACTGACCAGATAGGGGAGCTGCCGACTCCAGACCGCGCCACTGTCCTCGGTGGCAACAGCGCTTGAACTGTGGAAAACGGCCTGAATCAGGTCATCGCCGTAGGTGAGCACCTGATGGCGGGTGGCGGCCACGGCCTCCCGGGTGGATGCCGTTTCCGCCTCAATGCCGCGATACACCTGGCTGGCAACGGTGGACCGCAGATCGAAGGGCTCCGCCGGTCGTCGCTCCTTCAGGGCATAGGTGCGGGCGGCCACGGCCTGAGCGCGCAGGGCCTGCTGGGGCCAGGAGGCGGGCATCTCACTGCCGACGACGCTGGCCAGATAGGCCTCCAGCTCAAGATGGTTGATCACCTGCAGCCGGCCGTTCTCCAGACGCAGCTGAAGCCGGCCGCGGTAGGGACGCGCCTGCACCAGCAGGCCTGGACCGAGGAGAATTCCTGGGGAACCTGCGGCCCTGTTCTGGCCTGGAGCCTCCCTGGCGGCCTCCAGCCACAGCTCCCGGCCGAGCGGGCCCGCTGGCGGAGACGGCAGGGTGACCGCGACCGGCCCCTCAAAGCGGAGCGCCGCCGTCGCCGCATCCACGCGGACGGTGCCCCCCTGGCCGGAGGGCAGGGCAACCAGCAGACGACCGCTGCCATCGCGCAGCTGCAGGGCCCCGCTCAGAGGGGCCACCTGCACCTGATCCAGCTCCGACAGCAGCACCCTGATCTCCGTGCCGGCAACCGGCAGCGGAGCGGCCCTGAGGGCCAACGGAACCCACGGCAGGCCGAGGCCCACAGGCATCCCTGCCAGAATCGCCAGACAGGACGCTGATCGACGCATCGGCACGGGTGGTTGGTCCACCCCATCAGAAGCGCATCATTGTGACCTGCGTCCCGGCCCCCTGCCAGGGCCGGACAGGGCCGACGTGGCAGCATGGACGGAAGAGCCCCTGGTTGTGCAGGTCACCTTTCTGGGCACCAGCTCCGGCGTTCCGACCCGGGCCCGCAACGTTTCCTCGGTCGCGCTGCGGCTCCCCCAGCGCTCCGAGCTCTGGCTGTTCGACTGTGGTGAGGCGACCCAGCATCAGTTTCTGCGCAGCGAGCTCCGGGTTTCGCAGCTGAGCCGGATCTTCATCACCCACATGCACGGCGACCACGTCTTCGGGCTGCCTGGGCTGCTGGCCAGTCTCGGCCTGGCGGGAAGCTGCAGCGGCATCGACCTCTACGGCCCCGATCCGCTGCGGGACTATCTCGAAGGCGTGCTGCGCACCTCCTCAACCCGCATCGGCTACCCGTTGCGCACCCACCGGGTCAAGGAGGCCGCTCGCACCGGCGCGGTGCTCCTCGACGATGACGACCTGCAGGTGCGCTGCACCCTGCTCACCCATCGAGTGCCTGCCTATGCCTACCGGGTGGAGCAGAAGCCGCGGCCGGGCCGTTTTGACGTCGCCAGGGCCCGGGCCCTCGGGATCCCCGCGGGGCCTGTCTACGCCGAGCTCAAAGCGGGCCGCGACATCTGCCTGGACGATGGCCGGATCATCCGCGGCAGCAGCCTCTGCGGCCCACCCAGACCCGGCTGCAGCATCGTCTACTGCACCGACACGGTCTTCTCGGAAGCGGCCGTGGCCCTGGCCCAGG
>CAIXOZ010000146.1 GCA_903921295.1 uncultured cyanobacterium
GGTCGATCACGTCAGCTGGCTTCCCGATCTCGGCCTGGCCTGGTCGGTGGGAGCCGATGGCCTCTCGATGCCCCTGATCCTGCTCACCAGTTTCATCACCTCCCTGGCGGCCCTGGCGGCCTGGCCGGTGACCTTCAAGCCACGCCTGTTCTATTTCCTGCTGCTGGCGATGGATGGCGGCCAGATCGCCGTGTTCGCCGTGCAGGACATGCTGCTCTTCTTCCTGGCCTGGGAACTTGAGCTTCTGCCGGTGTATCTGCTGCTGGCGATCTGGGGCGGCAAGAAACGCCAGTACGCGGCCACCAAGTTCATTCTTTACACCGCCGGCAGCTCGCTGTTCATCCTCGTGGTGGCCCTGGCGATGGGCTTCGCCGGCGGCGGCAGCCCCAGCTTCGAGTACACCACCCTGGCGGCCAAGGACCTGAGCACCGGCTTCCAGGTGCTCTGTTATGCGGGCCTGCTGATCGCCTTCGGCGTCAAACTGCCGATCGTGCCGCTGCACACCTGGCTTCCTGATGCCCACGGCGAGGCGACGGCGCCGGTGCACATGCTGCTGGCGGGCATCCTGCTGAAGATGGGCGGCTATGCGCTGCTGCGCTTCAACGTGCAGCTGCTGCCGGAAGCGCACGTACAGTTCGCGCCGCTTCTGGTGGTGCTCGGCGTGGTGAACATCATCTATGCGGCACTCACCTCCTTCGCCCAGCGCAATCTCAAACGCAAGATCGCCTACAGCTCGATCAGCCACATGGGCTTCGTGCTGATCGGCATCGGCAGCTTCAGTGATCTGGCCACCAGCGGCGCAATGCTGCAGATGGTGAGCCATGGCCTGATCGGGGCCAGCCTCTTCTTCCTCGTCGGCGCCACCTACGACCGCACCCACACCCTCCAGCTGGATGAGATGGGCGGGGTCGGCCAGAAGATGCGCAAGATGTTCGCCCTGTGGACCGTCTGCTCCCTCGCTTCGCTCGCCCTGCCGGGGATGAGCGGCTTCGTCTCCGAGTTGATGGTGTTCGTGGGCTTCGCCACCAGCGAGGCCTACAGCCTCAGCTTCCGGATCGTGATCGCGGTGCTGGCGGCGATCGGCGTGATCCTGACGCCGGTGTACCTGCTCTCGATGCTGCGGGAGATCTTCTTCGGCAAGGAAAATGCCGAGCTGGTGGCCCACAGCCAGCTCGTGGATGCGGAGCCACGCGAGATCTATGTGATCTCCTGCCTGCTCGTGCCGATCATCGGCATCGGTCTCTACCCGCGCCTGATCACTGACAGCTACCGGGCCTCGATCGAAGCCCTTGTGGGCCGCGAGATGGCGGCGATGGGCCGGATCCAGCACCCGCCTGGCGCGGCGGTGATGCGTCCCTCGCCGTTCGGGCTCCTGCCCATGAAGCTCCTGCAGGCCCCAGGTCTGCCCGCCAGCCTCAGGTCCCCGGCCCCAGGCTGATCCTGCCGCTGGCCAAGACCCTGGCCCTTACGTACGCTCCTTCTCCAGAACAGCCCGATTCCATGACCCAGCTGAACTTCCTGCTGATCTTCAGTTTTGGTCTCGCCATGGTGACCTTCACCCTGGAGAACACCGCACCGACGACGATCCGCTTCCTGCCGGGGGTGAGCACCACCCTGCCGCTGGCCGTGGTGCTGCTGGTGGTCGGTGGCATCGGCGCCACCGCCGCCTGGATCTATGCCGTCTGGTCGGGGGTGGTGCGGAAGGTGGAACGGATCCAGGAGCAGAGTGATCTGGAGGCCCGTGAGGTCCGCATCCGCGAACTCGAGGACGACGTTCAGCGCTACCGCGCCACCGTCGATGCCCAGCTCGGTCTGCTGCCCGCCGCCGGCGGCAGCTCCGGATCGCCGATCGCCCAGGGGGAGCTGGTCAGCGACTGATCCTGCGGGTACCGTGCCCTTCAGTACGGGATCGCCAGTGGCTGAAGGGCAAGGCGCCAGGCTGGCGATCCGCTTGCTGCAGGATGCCGCTGAGCGGGGCGACCTGGATCCCTGGGATGTGGATGTGATCGCCGTCATCGACGGTTTCCTCGACCAGCTGCGCCAACGGATCACGGTGCCGCGACTGGTCGGCGCTCTCGGCGTTGGCGGCGGCAGCTATGAACAGGATCTGGCCGAGACCAGCGAGGCCTTTCTGGCCGCCTCGGTGCTGGTGGCGCTGAAGGCGGAGCTTCTTGAGGCCGCCACCGTGGCCTGCGAGGAGATCCTCGAGGACCCCTTCGCCGACGAGGAGGGCGCTGTGGAAGGAAGCTGGCAGCCGAACCTGTTCACCCTGCCCCGTCGGCCGGAACGGCACCTGCTGCGGCGCCCTGTGGCGCCGCCACCGCTGCAGCGGCCGGTGACGCTCGGCGAACTGATCCGCCAGCTCGAGGAGATCGCCGAGCGGCTCGACAACGACGAGGGGGGCCGCCGGCAACGTCAGCCCCGCGGTCGTCGCTACAGCGAGCGCGAAGCGATCGAGCAGGTCGCCGCCCTGGCCCACCGTGAAAAACTTCCGGAAACCACCGCCGCCCTCAGCCGCTTTCTAAAGGACTGGCCGGAAGCCCGCTCCTGGGTCGGCTTTGAGGTGCTGGTGCAGGCCTGGGCCGCTGTGGCGCCTGTGGACCTGGACAGCGACCGGGTCGGCGTGTTCTGGGCCCTCCTCTTCCTCAGCGCCCAGGGACGGATCGAACTCGAGCAGCACGGCAGCCTGTTCGGACCGCTCAGCCTGCGGCGCCTGACCCTGACAGTGGCCGCTCCCCAGAACAGCGAAGCACCGCCAGCCCTGCTGGAGGAAGAAGCGCCCCCCCTGGCCAGCTGAGGGGCCGGCTCGGCCCCGACGGCTCGGTCCTGGTGATTCCCTAGGCTGCGCGTCACTCCTTTGAGCGAGACAGGCGCCGATGAAGGCGATGATCCTGGCCGCCGGCAAGGGGACCCGGGTGCGGCCCATCACGCACACGATCCCCAAGCCGATGATCCCGATCCTGCAGAAACCCGTGATGGAGTTTCTGCTGGAGCTTCTGCGGCAGCATGGCTTCACGGAAGTGATGGTCAATGTCTCTCACCTTGCCGAGGAGATCGAGAACTACTTCCGCGACGGTCAGCGCTTCGGTGTTGAGATCGCGTACAGCTTTGAGGGCCGGATTGAAGATGGCGAGCTGATCGGTGAAGCCCTGGGCTCTGCCGGCGGCCTGAAGAAGATCCAGAGCTTCCAGCGCTTCTTCGATGAAACCTTCGTGGTGCTCTGCGGCGATGCCCTGATTGACCTCGACCTCAGCGAAGCGGTGCGCCGCCATCGCCAGAAAGGGGCCCTGGCCAGCATGATCACCAAGCGGGTCCCCCGCGACCAGGTGAGCAGCTACGGGGTGGTGGTCACCGACGCGGATGGTCGGGTGCTCTCCTTCCAGGAGAAGCCGTCGGTGGAGGAGGCGGCCAGCGACATGATCAATACCGGCATCTACATCTTTGAGCCGGAGGTCTTCGATCACATCCCCAACGGCGAACCCTTCGACATCGGCGCCGATCTGTTCCCACGGCTGGTGCAGGCCGGCGCGCCGTTCTACGCCCTGCCGATGGAATTCGAGTGGGTGGATATCGGCAAAGTTCCCGACTACTGGCAGGCGATTCGCAGCGTCCTTCAGGGGCATGTGCGCCAGGTGCAGATTCCTGGCAAAGAGGTTCGGCCCGGCATCTTCACCGGTCTGAATGTGGCCGCCGACTGGGATCAGATCACTGTCAAGGGTCCGATCTATGTGGGTGGCATGACCCGGATCGAGAACGGAGCGACGATCATCGGCCCGGCGATGATCGGCCCCAGCTGCCACATCTGCGAAGGCGCCACGATCGATAACTCGATCATCTTCGACTACTCGCGCATCGGCCCCGGTGTTCGGCTGGTCGAGAAGCTGGTGTTCGGTCGTTACTGCGTGGATCGCAATGGCGACCACTTCGACCTTCAGGAAGCGGCGCTCGACTGGCTGATCACCGATGTGCGCCGTCAGGATCCCGTGGCGCCCTCGCCCCAGCAGAAGGCGATGGCCGAGCTGCTCGGCACCGACCTGGTGATCAGCGGCGCCGGCTGATGCGGCACCATTGACCGCCAGGCCGCATCGGGGCTGCCTTCGTCGCCCCGTCGGCTTCACAGAGCCCTGCACGACGGTGCTGAGCCGATTCAGGTCAGCGCCGAGGCGGCGGCCAGCGGGCTGACCCCGGCCATGTCAAGGATCTCCGGGATACGGTGCTCGGCCTTGATCGCCATCAGATGCACCCCCTGGGCGATGCCGCCGTAGGACTGCACCTGTTCGGCGGCGATGCGCACGCCTTCGGCGGCCGGATCCTCGGCGGCCGCCAGGCGATCGATCAGGGCCTGGGGAATGCAGGCACCGGGCACCACCCGATTGATGAAGGCGGCATTACGGGCCGACTTGAGCAGGAACACCCCCGCCAGCACCGGCAACTCCAACGGCGCTGCCAGCTCGCCCACAAAACGCTTCAGGGCCTCCACCTCCATCACCATCTGGGTCTGGACGAAACGGGCACCGGCGGCATGCTTGCGCTGCAGACGGCTGCGCAGGCCGCTCCAGCTTGGCGACTGGGGATCAGCAGCGGCACCGGCAAAGAGCTCCGTCGGACCGTCCACAAGGTCGCCCTGAACGGGATCGCGTCCTTCGTTGAGCTGGCGCACCAACTGCAGCAGGCGCACCGATTCGAATTCGTTCACGGCCCGGGCGGTGGGTTGATCACCCGCCCGGACCGGATCCCCGGTCAGGCAGAGCAGATTGCGGATGCCGAGGGCGTGGGCACCGAGCAGATCAGCCTGCAGGGCGATGCGATTGCGATCGCGACAGGTCATCTGCCAGACCGGCTCCAGGCCGGCATCCAGCAGCAGCCGGCAGACCGCGAGGCTGCTCATCCGCATCACCGCCCGCGATCCATCGGTGACATTGACGGCATGGACACGGCCGCGCAGCGCGGAGGCGGCGGCCAGGGTGCGGCCGGCGTTCCCACCCCGGGGTGGGGTGACCTCGGCGGTGAGGGCGAACTGCCCCTGGGCGAGGGCCTGCTGCAGCAACAACGAAGGAGTCGGGCACAGCCCCCATCATCCGCCACGGGCCCTGCGAGAGAGGCGCGGGGGCGGAAGTCCGAATCCGTTCATGCTGCCTACAGTGAGACCGAGGACGCGATAGCAGCCCGTCCCCCTGTTCTTTCGCCTTGCGTCGATGGCAGAGGTCGCTACCCATGGCTGAACGCACCGACCTCGGCCTGCCCCGCAGCGGCCTGTCCGAACGCGAGCTGGAGATCATCGAACTCGTGGCCACGGGCCTCACCAACCAGGAAATCGCCCTGAAGCTGATGATCAGCAAGCGCACGGTCGACAACCACGTCAGCAACATCTTCACCAAGACCGGTGCCAAGAACAGGGTCGGGCTCGTGAACTGGGCCATGGACAACGGCAAGATCTGCCGGGACGGCTTCAACTGCTGCAACCTGCCCGGCCAGGAGCGCTGAGCACGACCACCTGGCCACGCGCTCAGGCCCAACCCCGCGAGCCTGGTGCGGCGCTCAGCCGGCCGGGTCCAGGGCCGCCAGCACCGGGTGACGCGCATCGGCGCTCCAGCTCTGCAGGGGGCGCCTGGCCAGGGCAGCGTTGCTGAGGGCATGCTGACCGGTGATCTCCAGGCTGCACCACGGTGGCGGGTTGAGGGGATCCTCCAGGCTCCCTAGCTCCACCTCCGCGAGCACCAGGGGAGCATTGGCACCCTCGAAGACATCCAGAACCCAGTCCCCACCGGCGAGATCCAGGCCGTAGCGCACCTTGGCGAGCTGCACGGGGGCAAGGGCCAGCAGCGCCTCAGCATCAGCCGCCGGAATCGGGTATTCGAACTCATGCCGGGCGATGGCACCGGCGGCAGCCTTGAGGGTGAGCCAGGCCTGCTCGTCGGCGCCAAGGCGGACCCGCACGGTCAGGCCCTCCTCGCTGGCCAGCAGGTAGCCCTGGCGCAACGGCGCCTGCCAGCGGATGTGCTGGCGCCAGGCGCTGCCCCGCACCAGAAAGCGCCGCTCGATCTCCAGCGCCATCAACCTGACTCCATCGCTTCACGCTCCCATGGTCGCCCGCCATCCCCACGCCCGCAGCCTGCGTCCAGGTCGTCGCCCCTCCGTGCTGGGGCGATTGCTGAGGCTGTCCAACACCTGGATGCGTCTGCCCTGGCGGGCCTGGATCACCCAACCGGGCCGCCGCCAACACCCACTGCTGCTCAACCCGGTGCAATTCAGCCGCCACTGGCGGGTGGTGCAGCTGGAACGCTGTCTGGAACTCAGTTCATCGACGGCTCAGCGTCGGTGAGGCTGCCGGCCCAGCGCAGCTTGCGCGTGAGGGTGCGGTAATAGGAGGGGGCCTGCTCAAGCTCCACCAGCAGGCAATCGTGGGGGGAGCGCTGGATCACGCAGCGATCACCGGCCTCCAGCACGGTGGCATGGGCGCCATCGTTCCAGAGTTTCACCGCCCGGCTGCCTTCGCCGAGCGGCCAGATGCTCAGGCGTGAACGCGGCGGCACAACGATGGCGCGACTGGAGAGGCTCATCGGGCAGATCGGATTGACGACGATCGCCTCGATGCCTGGATGGAGGATCGGACCGCCGGCAGCCATCGCGTAGCCGGTGGAACCGGTGGGGGTGGCGATGATCAGGCCATCGCCCCGGTATTGATCCACCACTTCTCCGTCGATCTCGAGCTCCAGCAGACAGGTGGGCGAGACGTCGTCGGAGGTGGGGCGGAAATAGAAATCGTTCAGGGCGGAATGGAGATCGGCTTCGGCACCGCTGCCGAGCAGGCTCTCCGGCAGGCCATCCCCCTTGTCGACGCCGGCCTGAAGCATCATGCGCCGCTCCAGGGCGTAGCGGTCCTCGCGCAGGCGCTGCCAGAGGCTCTCGGAGCCTTCGCCCGCCGCGGCCGGATCGGGGCTGGCCTGAAGCCGCAGGAAGCTGCGCTCGTGGGTGAGGAAGCCGAGGTGGCCGCCGATGTTGAAGCAGAGAATCGGCACCTTGAACGGTGCCAGGTGGCGGGCGGCGCCGAGCACGGTGCCATCGCCGCCAAGCACGATCGCCAGGTCGGGCAGGTCGCTCTCGCAGGCGAGCAGGCCTGGATAGGGATCGGCCCTGAGGCCACTGGTGGCCACGGTGACCGCCACCCCCTGAGACTGGAGCTCCTCGGCGCAGAGCTGGGCCGCATGTCGGGCAGCCGCGCTGTCGGCCCGGACGATCAGCCAGACACGATCGAGTTGCATCGCACCATGACCTCGCAGGGGGGGGGCCGGCTCTACCAGCGCAGCAGGTTGAAACGCTCCATGTCGACCGTTTCGCGGTTGCGGTAAAGGGAGAGCAGGATCGCCAGGCCCACAGCGGCTTCAGCCGCCGCCACCGTGATCACGAAGATCGTGAACACCTGACCGCGGATCAACTGACCATCGAGGTAGTTGGAGAAGGCCATCAGGTTGATGTTGACACCATTGAGCATCAGTTCGATGCTCATCAGCACACGCACGGCGTTGCGACTGTTGATCAGGCCCCAGACGCCGGTGCAGAACAACACAGCGGCCAGCACAAGGTAGGCCTGAAGGGGAACGGACTCGGTCATCGGAATGGTCATCGGGTCTTTTCGAGCAGCAGGGGAGTGCGAGCCTTCTCGATCAGGCCCTGATCAGCCGGTTCGCCGGTGATCACATCGCTGTTGAACACATCACGACGAGCGAGAACAATCGCACCGATCATCGCCATCAGCAACAGTACCGACGCGAGCTCAAACGGCAGCAGGTAATCGCTGAACAGGTGCTCACCGATCCTGGCCGTGGCCTCTTCACCCACGGGCAGCGGACCAGGCAGCGCCCAGGGGGTGGTGATCGCCACCCGCAGCAGCAACAGGAACAGGCCGATGCAGACCGCGCCGGAAAGCACCCGCCGCAGCGCCAGACCGGGGATCTCCGCCAGGGTCTCCTTCTTATTGACGAGCATGATCGCGAACAGGATCAGCACGTTCACGGCGCCCACGTAGATCAGCACCTGGGCGGCAGCCACAAAGCTGGCGTTCAGCAACAGGTAGAGACCGGCCACCGACATGAACACCCCGCCCAGGAGGAAGGCGGAATAAACGATGTTCGGCAGCAGCACCACCCCGAGGGCGCCGAGCACGAGGGTGACCGAAAGAACAGCGAAACAGATCTGCTGGGTCGTGGAGGCGATCGTCATCACTGGGCGGCTCCTTGATCGGCAGCGGACTCTGGGGCAGCGCTTCCCTGCAGGCCAGCCAGCACCTGGTCGGGACGCTGGCCGGCCCGGGGGCGGCGGGGATCAACCCCATGGGGGTCCATCTCTCCCTTGGGAAGGTAGGCCAGCTCCCGCAGGGGCAGCACCGAAGGATCGGTGGTGACGCTGGTGGGCAGGCGCCCGAGGGCGATGTTGTCGTAGTTGAGGCTGTGGCGGTCGAAGGCCGCCAGCTCGTATTCCTCGGTCATCGACAGGCAGTTGGTGGGGCAGTACTCCACGCAATTGCCGCAAAAGATGCACACCCCGAAATCGATCGAGTAATTGCGCAGCTCTTTCTTCTTGGTGGCCTTGTTCATCACCCAATCGACCACTGGCAGGTTGATCGGACAGACCCGCACACACACCTCACAGGCGATGCACTTGTCGAATTCGTAGTGAATACGGCCGCGATAACGCTCCGAAGGGATCAGCTTCTCGTAGGGATACTGGAC
>CAIXOZ010000147.1 GCA_903921295.1 uncultured cyanobacterium
CGAGCGGCTGCGCAGCGGCACCGTCGATGTGCTGGTGGCCACCGATGTGGCGGCCCGCGGCCTGGATGTTGAGCGCATCTCCCTGGTCATCAACTACGACATCCCCTTCGACAGCGAGGCCTACGTCCATCGCATCGGCCGCACCGGCCGTGCCGGTCGCACCGGTGATGCCATCCTGTTCCTCACACCGCGCGAGCGTCGCTTCCTGGGGGGCCTGGAGCGGGCTGTCGGGCGTCCGATCGAAGCGATGGAGGTGCCCAGCAACGCCACCATCAACCAGAGCCGTCTCGATCGCCTGCGCGAGAAGCTCACCACGGAGCTGACCACCCCCAGTGGCAGTGAGGAGGAGCGCGCTCTGCTGGCGGAGATCCTGCAGCGGGTCTGCCAGGAGCAGGACACCACGCCTGAGCAGCTGGCCCTGGCGGCCCTGCGCATGTCGGTGGGTCAGTCCTCGCTGCTGGTGCACGGCGATGAGCAGTGGCTGCGTCAACCTGCCCAACGCCAGGATCGCGATGGCGGCGACCGTCGTCGTCTGCCGGATCCCGCTGGCTCCAACCGCCGCCGTCCCGGTCCCCGCGCCGATGGTCCCGCAGCTGCTCCGGAAGCCGACATGGACCGCTACCGGATCGAGGTGGGCTGGCGTGATCGCGTCAAGCCCGGCAACATCGTCGGCGCGATTGCCAATGAGGCGGGCCTCAATGGCCGCAGCATCGGGCGGATTCAGATCTTCGACACCCACAGCACCGTCGACCTGCCCAGCGGCATGCCCGACGAAGTGTTCCAGGGGCTGCGTCGCCTGCGGGTGATGAACAAGGAGCTGCAGATCAGCCGCTTCAACGGCTGAGCCCAGGCCATCGCCGTTCGGCGCCCACGGCACGGCCCTCGCGCCGCGCTTCCCCGGGGGCGCCTGACCGGAGCGCCGCTCCTCTGTTCTGGCCCTTCTCGGGACGGGGTGCTCTCCGCGTCAGGGCAGTTGCTGATTCAGGGATGATTTCACAGCGCCGCTTCCCCGCTGGGTGAGTGGTTCGGCAAGCCGGCATCGGCCTTCCGGCCCCAGTTTCTAGGAAATGGCTGCTTTCGTGCATCGGCTGCCACCCCGAGACGGCGCTCCTGAGAAGGCGCCCGCGAGACGGCGGCCTCTGTCAGAAGGCGTGGCAGCCTGAACTTTCGCAACCTGTCATTCCGGCCTGACGACAGCGTTGAACTCCTGCCTGCGGGGTCAGGCCTGGGTGTGGCCGCCATCGCGACCTCAAGGTGGGTGGAAATCTGTCAGGGTTTGGCGACCCCAGGCAGAGCCTGGGATCGCTGGACTGTGCTCAGGCGCAGAGGCCGGTCACCGATTGACTCGAGAGAAGACTGACCTCTTCCAGAGGCATCGTTTCAATGGCCGCAATCAGATCGGGCTGAATGGCGTGCTGTTCGCAGGCCACCAGGGTCTGCAGCAGATCAAAGCGATCCTGGGCGGCCAGTTCGCCATCGTCATGCCAGGCGAGGCTCCAGAGGACGGGGGCAACCATCAGCGGGCAAGCTCCACGATCAGGATTTGCTGACAATGGGACCCTAGGGGAGCCTTGGGCCGAAAGTCAGGGTTCGCTTCAGATTCGCTACATACTTCTCCATGTCCTGGTGTGAAGGTGGGCCGGCCTGTAAGATCAGGGATGATTCCATGGCATTCAGGCTCCCTTCGGTTCGCTCAGCAGGACGACACGCTTCACCCGGCACCCGTTTTTCACTGGCCTTTCCCAAGGAACCCCAGCATCCACGAATCAGTTCCAGGTTCCAATCAAGGAATGACCATTTACGTCGGCAACCTCTCGTTCCAGGCTGAACAGGAGGATCTGCAAGATCTTTTCGCCCAGTACGGGGCCGTGACCAAGTGCAGCCTTCCCCTCGACCGTGAAACCGGCCGCAAGCGCGGTTTCGCCTTCGTCGAGATGGAGAACGACGCCGATGAGCAGAAGGCGATCGATGACCTCCAGAACGTCGAGTGGATGGGGCGGATGATCCGCGTCAACAAGGCCACGCCTCGCGACAACAGTGGCGGCGGCGGCGGTGGTCGTGGCGGCTATGGCGGCGGCGGTCGTGGCGGTTACGGCGGCGGCGGCGACCGCGGTGGGTATGGCGGCGGCGGCGGTGACCGTGGTGGTTACGGCGGTGGCGGCGATCGCGGTGGTTATGGCGGCGGCGGCGGCGGTAATCGCTGGTGATTGACGGGTGGGAATTCTGAGGCCTCAGTCCTCGGCTTTCTCCCCATCCATCGATCGTCTAACGCTCCGAAGACAGCCCTCGTCTGCCCTGGTCGGGACCATTGGCGACAGGGCGGTCCTGTCCCAGGATTCAGCCCCGCGACCCTCCGGTTCGCGGGGCTTTTCTGTGGCCTTCCCTCCATGGCCTGCCCCGGTTCTGCCTGCTCAGGAGCACCCCGTCAGCGGGAGCGCCGAACACAAGAAACGACCCCCGGTCCGACGATCGGGCCAGGGGTCAGAGCTTGCTCCGGGGATTGTCTCTCTGATGATTCAGAGGCCCGGTCAGAAGCGATCAGGCCCGCGATTGGGCAACAAGCTCGTCCTCGAGGGGGAGCGGATCATTCAGATCGCGCAGGCCATCGCGAAGAGCGGCGTTCTGGCGTCGGTCGCCACCGGTCACACTCACCACGGTGGCCTGGACGTCCTGGTTCTCCGGCAGCCAGGCCTTGAGATGGCGCCGCCGCACTTTGGCGGTCCAGCGATGGAATCGATTGATGGCTCTCGAGCGGGACATGGCACCTCCTGGGGAGATGGGACCGGTCTAGTCCTCCCAACCACGGATGGACGGTTTCCTGCAACCATCGATACAGTCCTGATCGCCCGGCGGGGCAGACAAGGGTCGCCTCTCCTCCTTGAATGACGGGACCCAGTTCCGCTGCCTTGCGCTTCTCCCGATCCGGGTCGTCCGCCCGTCCGCCGCTGTCCCGGCTGCTGGCCACCCTGAAGCCCTATCGCCGTCAGGTGTGGCTGGCCAGCGTCTGCTCGGTGCTCAACAAGCTGTTCGATCTGGCGCCGCCCGTGCTGATCGGCCTGGCTGTGGATGTGGTGGTCAAGCGCCAGGGATCCTGGCTTGGCAGCCTTGGCGTCGAGACGCTGCCGGCCCAGCTCGGGGTGCTGGCGGCGTTGTCCTTTCTGATCTGGAGCGCCGAATCGCTGTTTGAGTATCTGTATGCCCTGCTCTGGCGCCGGCTGGCGCAGACGGTGCAGCACGATCTGCGTCTGCAGGCCTACAACCATCTGCAGCGACTGGACATGGCCTTCTTCGAGGCCGGCAGCAGCGGTCGCCTGCTGGCGATCCTCGGTGATGACATCAACCAGCTCGAGCGGTTCCTCGATCACGGTGCCAATGAACTGCTGCAGCTGAGTACCACCGTTCTGGCGGTGGGGGCCACGATGGCCTGGCTCTCCCCGCAGGTGGCAGGGGTGGCCTTCCTGCCGATTCCGGTGATCCTCTGGGGCTCCCTGGCCTTTCAACGCCACCTTGCTCCGCGCTATGCCGAGGTCAGGGAACGGGCCGGTGACATCGCCAGCCGCCTGGCCAACAACCTCGGGGGCATGCTCACGATCAAGAGCTACACCGCCGAGGCCTGGGAATCGGAGCGCCTGAATCTCAGCAGCCAGGCCTATCGCCAGAGCAATGGCCGGGCGATCCGTCTCTCGGCTGCCTTCATCCCCCTGATCCGCTTCGCGATCCTGTTCGCCTTCCTGGCGATC
>CAIXOZ010000148.1 GCA_903921295.1 uncultured cyanobacterium
CGCTGACGTCGCTGATGCCACTGACGTCGCTGACGTCGCTGATGCCACTGACGTCGCTGACGTCGCTGATGCCACTGACGTCGCTGACGCAGCTGAGGCCGCTGGCACGCTTGCGCCAACCAGCAGCGCCGGCCCGGAGCTGAGCGGCGACAGCAGCGGCCTCGCCGGCTGGCGCCTGACGATCGCCGCAGCCCTGGCCTCAACGCCACCGGAACGCCGCCGCCAGCTCCGCACATTCAGCCCCGCCGGCCGGGCGATGCTGCAGACGGGGCACCAGGGGCAGCCACTGCTCGACCTGGCCAGCAACGACTACCTCGGCCTCAGCCAGCACCCAGCCCTGAAGAACGCTGCGGCGACCGCCGCACTGCGCGAGGGCAGCGGTGCCGGCGGCTCCAGGCTGGTGAGCGGCAGCAGGGAGCTGCATCAGCAGCTGGAGACAGCCCTGGCGCAATGGCTTGGCCGCGAACGGGTGCTGCTCTTCCCGAGTGGCTTCCAGGCCAATCTGGCGGCGGTGACCGCGCTGGCGGATCGGCACACCCTCGTGCTCGCCGATCGCCTGATCCACCATTCCCTGCTGGTGGGCGTGCGGGCGAGCGGCGCCCGCCTGCAACGCTTCCGCCACAACGATCTCCAGGATCTGGAACAGCGCCTGATCGAGGTCCGCCAGCGAAGGGCCCAGCAACGGCTGCTGGTGATCAGCGAGAGCCTGTTCAGCATGGAGGGCACCAGCCCGGATGTTCAGGCGCTCGCGGCCCTGTGCGAACGCCATGACGCGCCCTTGCTGCTCGATGAGGCCCATGCCCTCGGCGTGCTGGGGCCGGGGGGGCGAGGCCTGGGGGCGGACGTGCCCGGGGTGGCCCTGATCAGCGGCACCTTCGGCAAGGCCTTCGGCGGTGGCGGCGCCTTTCTGGCCGGAGATCCCCCCCTTGGCGACTGGCTGCTGCAGGCCAGTGGCGCCTTCCGCTACACCACCGCCCTGGCACCGCCTCTGGCGGCCTCCGCCCTGGCGGCCCTGGAGCTGATCCAGGATGATCCGAGCCGGGGAGAGACCCTGGTGCAGCGGGCCGAGCGCTGGCGGGATGGCCTGGCGGCAGCCGGCTGGCCGCGGCCGCGCGGACGGGGACCGATCCTGCCGCTGCTGATCGGAGACGACAACGAGGCCCTGGCCCGGCAGCAGGCGCTGGAGGGCGCCGGCCTGCTGAGCGTGGCGATCCGGCCGCCCACGGTGCCCGAAGGCACCGCCCGGCTGCGACTGGTCCTGCGCCACGACCTGCCCTCTGGCAGCCTGAAGGCGTTGATCCAGGCGCTGGCCCCCCCGGGAGCGATGCCATGCAGGTGATCGCCATGCACGGCTGGTGCGGCGACAGCCGCAGCTGGCAGCCCTGGCGCCAGGCCGCTGAAGGGCGCGGCTGGCGGTGGCAATCGGGGGAACGGGGCTATGGCGACCTGCCACCCAGCAGTCCGGATTGGTCGGGCGGGAGCCCACCGCGAACGGTGGTCGTGCATTCGCTCGGACTGCATCTGCTGCCGGAAGCGGTCCTGGCCGATGCCGAGCAGGTGGTCCTGCTGGCCAGCTTCGCCGCTTTCATTCCCGCCGGAGCGGCCGGGCGGCGATGGCGCACAGCCCTTCGCGGGATGGAAACCGCACTGCAGGGCCCGGGCGCCGAGACGATGTTGCGGCAGTTTCTCTCGGAGGCGGCCTTTCCTGCCGCGCTGGATCGGCTGCCTCCCGGACCGGGCCTGGAACCGCTCAGCGAGACCGGTCGCAGCCGCCTGCTCACCGATCTGCGCCAGCTGGCCGCCACCAGCGGTCTGCCGCCTGGGTTTCCGGCCGAAGCGGCCGTGCTGATCGTTGAGGGGGGCCAGGATCGGATTGTGGCTCCTGAGGCCCGCGCCCACCTGCGCGAGCAACTGCCGGGTGCCGAGGTCTGGGCGCAGGCCGACGAGGGGCACTGCCTGCTCGGAGCCCCCCTAGTGGAGCGGGTGCTCGACTGGATGACTCCAACGCCATGAGCGAGGCCTTCAGCCTGGCCGTGCGTCAGAGCTTCGGCCGCCAGGCCGGGAATTACGACGGCCAGGCCCAGCTTCAGCGCGCCGTGGCCTGGCGTCTGGCCCGGCTCTGCCGCGATCTGCCGCTGCCGCCGCTGGGTGGCTGCGCCGATCTCGGAGCCGGCAGCGGTCTGCTCAGCCTGGCGCTGCAGTTCCATCGCCCCGAGCTGCAGCCCGCCCAGATCGACCTCTGCCCGGAACTGCTGGCCCTGAACCCCCTGGCCCCGCCGGAGATCCGGCCCTGGGACCTCAATCAGGGCCTGCCACCCGCAGGCGCCGGCTCCAGCCTCTTGCTTTCAAGTTTTGCCCTCCAATGGCTGGAGGATCCCTGCCGCCAGCTCGAGCACTGGTGCCGGCAGCTGCGGCCGGGAGGCTGGCTGGCCCTGGCGGTGCCCACGGCCACCAGCTTCCCGCAATGGCGCCAGGCGGCCGAAGCGGCGGCAGTGCCATGGAGCGCCCTCCCCCTGCCGACGGCCTCCGAGCTGCTGAGGGTGGCCGAACGGAACCTGAACCTGCAGCAGCGGCAGCAGTTGAGTTTCAGGCGACCGATCGCCTCACCCTTGACCTTTCTGCGCAGCCTGTGCAGCCTTGGTGCCCAGACCAGTCGCACACCGCCCCTGGGGCCAGCAGCCTTGCGACGGCTGCTGGCCCACTGGCCTGCGGAGGCCTCGATCACCTGGTCTGTGCTGCTGCTGATCGGCCAACGTGCCAGCCACCTCCATGTACCGCCCTGATCCGCCCAGCCTCGTGATCTGCGGCACCGACACCGACATCGGCAAGACCGTGGTCAGTGCCCTGGTGGTGCAGGGCCTCGGGGCCCATTACTGGAAACCGGTGCAGAGCGGCATCGACACCGACGATCCACGGGGCGCCACCGACAGTGAGCGGGTGCAACGACTGCTGAACCTGCCATCCGAACGGATCGTGCCCGAGGCCTATCGACTGCAGGCCCCGGTCTCACCCCACTGGGCCGCAGAACTGGAAGGGGTGCGGATTGAGCCCGAGACCCTGCGGACCGTGCCCTCGGTGCCTGGACCGCTGGTGATCGAGATGGCCGGAGGGCTGATGGTGCCCCTGCGGCGCGACTGGCTCCAGATCGACCTGATGGCGACCTGGGGCCTGCCGGTGCTCCTGGTGGCCAGAACCGGCCTGGGCACGCTCAACCACACCCTGCTCTCCCTTGAGGCGCTGGCACAGCGAAGAATCCCGGTGCAGGGGGTGCTGCTCTGTGGCGAAGCCCACGCCGACAATGCACGCACGATCGCCGCCCTGACGACGGCGCCGATGCTCGGCTGGCTACCCCGACTGGAACCGCTCACGGCAGCCGCCCTGGCGCGACACTGGCAGAGCAGTGACCTGGCCCATGGCCTGCTCCGATGACAAGGCAACACCTGATCGTGACCGCGGTGGTCACCCTCCTCTGCGCGGGAATTCTGGTGTTGTTCACGGAGATCGAACAGCCCCTGCTGCAGCACGGCGCCTCGATTTCAACCCCTGGGCCCGGGGGACCATCGGGCCGCTGAAGCCGGAGCAGGGCTCGGCGACCGCCGCCACCTCACCGTTGCAGCCGTGCCCTCACGGGACAGTGGCCGGTGATCACCGCCACCTGCCGTTCGGCCAGGGCCA
>CAIXOZ010000149.1 GCA_903921295.1 uncultured cyanobacterium
AGATGTGGTGTGTCGCTCCGCCGCAGCTGGTCGAAACGGTCTCCGTGACTAGCCCGACCGGCAAGACGATCGAAGGCGCGTACATCGATTCCGTCTTCGTGCCTGAAATGCTCAGCCGTTTCAAAACGGCCAGGCGCAAGGTGCTGAGCGCCATGGAGCTGGCTCAGAAGCAGGACATCGCCATCACGGCCCTCGGCGGTTTCACCTCGATCATCTTCGAGAACTTCAACCTGCTCAAGGAGCAGCAGATCCGCAGCACCACCCTGGAGTGGGAACGGTTCACCACCGGCAACACCCACACCGCCTGGGTGATCGCCCAGCAGGTTGAGCGCAATGCCCCTGTGCTCGGCATCGAGCTCCCCAAGGCCAGGGTCGCTGTGGTCGGCGCCACCGGCGATATCGGCAGTGCCGTCTGCCGCTGGCTGCAGCGCTCCGGCGTCGGCGAGCTGCTGTTGGTGGCCCGCCAGCAGGGTCGCCTGCTGGAACTCCAGAGCGAACTCGGCGCCAACAGCCGCGTTCTTACCCTTGAGGACGCCCTGCCTGAGGCTGACGTCGTGGTGTGGGTGGCCAGCCTGCCGCAGGGCCTGACCCTTGACTCCGCCAGCCTGCGCAAACCCTGTCTGATGGTGGATGGCGGCTACCCGAAGAACCTGGACAGCAAGGTCACTGGGGATGGCATTCACGTGATCAAAGGTGGGATCGTCGAGTTCTGGCAGGACCTCGGCTGGCAGATGATGGAGGTGGCCGAGATGGACAACCCCCGCAGGCAGCTGTTCGCCTGTTTCGCTGAGGCGATGCTGCTCGAGTTCGAGGGGATCCATACCAACTTCAGTTGGGGGCGCAACAACATCACCCTGGAGAACATGGAGCTGATCGGAGCGGCCTCCCTGCGGCATGGCTTTCAGGCCCTCGGCCTTGATCCATCCCGTCTGTCCCAGCTCGCCGCTGTCTGAGCCGAGCAGACGCCCCCTGCGTTCCACCACCTCGCCGCTTCAAGCGATTCTTTCTCCCTTCGCCCTCCTCGTCACGCCATGGCCCGTCGCCCCCTGCTCGACTTTGAGAAGCCTCTGGTGGAGCTCGAGGAGCAGATTGATCAGATCCGCCAGCTGGCCAAGGATTCAGAAGTCGACGTCAGCCAGCAGCTGTTGCAGCTGGAAACCCTGGCCACGCGTCGCCGGGAGGAGATCTTCAGCTCCCTGTCGCCCGCTCAGAAAATTCAGGTGGCCCGCCACCCTCAGCGGCCGAGCACTCTCGATTACATCCAGGTGATCACCGACGAGTGGTTTGAGCTCCACGGCGATCGCCGGGGCAGTGATGACCGTGCCCTCGTCGGTGGAGTCGGTCGGATCGGTGATCAGGGCGTGGTCCTGCTCGGACACCAGAAGGGCCGGGATACCCGTGAGAACGTCGCCCGTAATTTCGGTATGGCTTCGCCCGGGGGCTACCGCAAGGCAATGCGGCTGATGGATCACGCGGACCGGTTCCGTCTGCCGATCATCAGCTTCATCGATACCCCTGGGGCCTATGCCGGGGTTCTGGCGGAGGAACAGGGACAGGGTGAGGCGATTGCCGTCAATCTCCGGGAGATGTTCAGGCTGAGGGTGCCGATCGTGGCCACCGTGATCGGGGAAGGTGGATCGGGGGGGGCCCTGGGGATCGGGGTCGCCGATCGCCTGCTGATGTTCGAGCACAGCGTTTACACCGTGGCCAGCCCCGAGGCCTGTGCCTCCATCCTCTGGCGTGATGCGGCCAAAGCCCCGGTTGCCGCAGCCGCTTTGAAGATCACCGCCCAGGATCTGTTGCAACTGGGTCTGATCGACCGCATCCTGCCCGAACCTTCCGGCGGCAACCACTGGTCGCCGCTTCAGGCTGGCCAGACCCTGAAGGCGGCCATCCTCGAGCAGCTCCAGGAGCTGCAGGCCCTCTCCGAGACAGAGCTACGGCAGGGGCGCTACCAGAAATACCGGCGAATGGGCCGTTTTCTTGATGCTTCGTCCCCAGAGGGGGCGCTGACTTCTTAAGGTTTACTGCACTCTGTTGCCAGGAGCTCTTGCCTTCTGCCCTGATCACTGGCGCCACCAAGGGCATCGGCCTGGCTGCGTCCAGGGCCTTTGCCGCGGCTGGTTACGATCTGGCCCTTGTGGCCCGTGACCGCGCCGCCCTGGGGGCCCTTGCCGATGACCTGAGCACCTCCGGGGCTC
>CAIXOZ010000150.1 GCA_903921295.1 uncultured cyanobacterium
ATGACGACCTGCAGCAACTGCTGCGGGCCAACGGTCTGGCCAGCCTGCTGGCCATCGGCCTGATGCTGGTGGGGGTGCTGTGGACACGGGCCATTCCAGGGGCACCGGAACGGGCGGTGATCGACAACCCCCAGGGCCTGGTTCTGGCCGATGGTCTCGCGCAGGCCCTGGCCACGGAACTGGGCTGGGGCAGCCAGATGCTGCTGACCGCAACACCGGCGGCCAGCGTGTTGGTGCACTGGCAGGGGCGCACCCTGCTGCGCCGGGGCTTGCTGGCGGAGCCCGGCTTCGAACCCGGGCCCACCTGTCTGCGGGCCCGTGAACGGGGCAAGGCGATCCATCTGGTGGACCTGAAGCTCTATCCCGGTCGTGAGGAATGGTCCGCTCTGCCGGCAGCCATTCCCTCCGTCCTGGTGCAACCGCTGGCCGATCAGGGATGGCTGCTGGTCGGCGGCTGGTCGCCGCGGTGCTTCAGCCGCAGCGATGAAACCTGGATCGCCGGTTGGGCCGCCAGGCTCACGGAACGATTGGTTCAGGACGCCTGAGCCGCGGTGTCCCCCGCTCCTGAACCCTCACCTGCGACTGGACGCGGCCCCCAGGCGTGAAGAAGACCACCTGACCATCCGGACCCAGGCGTCCGGTCAAGGCCTGACTGCGGGTGATCTGCCCGCTCGCGGGTCGTTGGACGACAACACCACCCTGGGCCCAGATCCTGCGACTGACCCAGTTCCAACGGCACTGACCCGCCAGCAGGTCCGTACCGGGCTGCCTGATGCTGCAGGCCTCGAGAATCCGGGCCTCGGTGCTGCGCAGGTCGACAACCAGGCGTTGCCCTTCAACCCTCAGCTCACCGATCGTCGCCTGGACAGGCTGATCGGAAGCGATCCGCTGGGCCCCCAGATCGATATGGGTCAGCTGGGCCGTGATGGTGGCCCTCTGGCCGGGATCGCGGAGGCGCACCGGCGCCAGAAGATCCAGGGACTGCTGGATGGAATTGCCACGCATCGAGGTGGCCGTGAGGGTCTGCGGCTGGGTCTGCCCGGTGATCATGCGTTGGCCCTGCACAGGACCCGTGGCGATCCAGGCCCCGGAGCGCAGAGACCAGTCCACCTGGCTGACCTTCAACCAGAGCGGCGCTGGCTGGCTGGTGATGACGTCGGTCCGGTCCCAGCGCTCAAACACCGGAGCCCCCCGCAGCTGAACGTCTTCGCTGCGGAGATCGATGCTCGCGCGCTGGGCACGGATCAGGCTCATGCCCTCGCGTACGAGGGGCTGCTGTTCAAGATCGATCCAGGAGCGGGCGGGATACCAGCGCAATCGTCCGGACTGGACAAGGACCGGTCTGTCACCGAGACGGCGCAGGCGGATCGCTCCCTCAAGCTGAATCACCTCGCCATCGTTGATGACGATGGCGCGTTCGGCCTTCATTTCATAGAGGGGTACCCCGGCGTCATAAACGACCGCCACGGGATCGACCCCTGTGGCCATGCGGCGGCTGAGGTCGTAGCGGGCTTCAGGACTGGTGACCGTCCAGGCGGGGCGTCCCTGTTTGTCCAGTTCGCGCAGGTTGAGGGCACGCAGCACAAAGGGCTTCGGGCCCTGGGCTGGGTCAGGACGGCTCAGACATCCGGCTGTGGGAATCAGCAGCAGCAGCACCGCTGCCACGGATGGAAGCGATCTCACAGCGGAGTCTCCAGCTCCAGCCGGGCCATCACCGGGGTGGGTTCAGGCAGGGGAGCCGCCGGCGGGAGCTGACCCCAGCTGAGCAGAGGCAACCAGGGCCCGCCGGGCGGCAGGGGCGGCAGCCCAAGCTGGTCGAGCATGCGCGCCGAAAGATCCGGCAACAGCGGCGCAAGCAGCAACGCAATCCAGCGCGTCGCCTCGAGAACGGCATAAAGATCGTCAGCAACGGCATCACGTTGACCGTCCTGCTTCATCCGACTCCAGGGCGCCTGGTCATTGAGAAAGCCATTGGCGCTGATGGCCAGCTGCAGGGTCGCCTCTGCGGCGCGACGGAAGTCCATGGCCTCGAATCCGGCGATCACGTCGGTGCGGGCCTGCTCGGCGGCAACGGCCAGGGGATGGCTGGAATCGCGGGCGCCGGCAGCGGAAGGGACGCTGTCGTCAAACCAGCGACGGGCCATCGACGAGGTGCGGTTCAGCAGATTGCCGATCGTGTTCGCCAGATCATTGTTCACCAGATCGGTGAAACGTTGCTGCTGGAAATCACCATCGTCGCCAAAGGGGATGTCGCGAAGCAGATACCAACGGACGGCATCGCGGCCGCACCGCTCCAGAAGCACATCGGGATCGAGCACATTGCCGAGCGACTTGCCCATCTTCTGTCCCTCACGGGTCAGAAAGCCGTGGCCAAAGACCCGTTCGGGCAGAGGCAGACCTGCCGACATCAACATCGCCGGCCAGTAAACCGCATGAAAGCGCAGGATGTCCTTGCCGATCACATGCAGCTGTGCAGGCCAACCATGGGCAGCCAGCTGCTCGAGCTCCGCTGGTGCATCGGCGGGCAACAGGGCCGTGAGATAGCCGAGCAGGGCATCAAACCAGACATAGAAGGTGTGGCCATCGTGGCCGGGCACCGGCAATCCCCAGGGCACATGGCGCCTGGAAATCGAGAAATCCCGCAGACCCTGAGCCACAAAATTCTCGACTTCGCGGCGACGACTGATCGGCAGAATGAAATCCGGCCGTTGGATCAGAGCCTCAATCTCCTTCTGGTAGCGCGAAAGACGGAAGAAAAGATTGACCTCATCCCGCCACTCCAGGGGCCGTTGATGGATGGGACATTGGGGCGCGTCGGCCTCGGGTGCATCATCCTTGAACTCTTCACAGGCGACGCAGTACCACCCCTGCTGTCGTCCCTCGATCACATCGCCACTGGCTTCAACCCTGGCGAAGAACTGATTGACGATCTGTTGGTGACGGGGATCGGTGGTGCGGATGAAGGCGTCATGACTGATCTGCCAGCGATCCCAGAGGTCCTGGTACGAGCGACTGATCGCATCGCAATGCTGCTGGGGACTGACCGCCGCCGCCTCCGCTGTGCGCTGGATCTTCTGTCCATGCTCATCACAGCCGGTCACGAACGTCACCTGCTCACCGCAGAGGCGATGGAAGCGCGCCAGCGCATCGCAGGCCAGGGTGGTGTAGGCACTGCCCAGGTGGGGCTTGTCGTTGACGTAGTAGAGCGGGGTGGTGAGGGTGTAGGTCATCAGCCAAGGTGGGAGCGCAGGGTTGGCCCTGAACGGGCGAACCCGCCGACCGTCGAGCGGCCATGCGCCGGCGCCGGATCCTACCCAGCTTGACCTGCCGTGTCCGAGACCGCCTCCTCCCGTTCCGGAGCCGACCACCAGACGGTGCCCGTGGTTGTCTGGGGCGGAGGCACCGGGGGTGTCGCCGCCGCGATCCAGTCGGCCCGATCCGGCATCTCCACGCTCCTGCTGACGCCAGGACCGTGGCTGGGTGGGATGGTCAGTGCCGCTGGCGTCTGCGCACCGGATGGCAACGAACTGGCGCCGTGGCAGACCGGTCTCTGGGGTGCCCTGCTGCGGGAATTGCGCGAACAGGAACCCGAAGGCCTCGATCACAACTGGGTCAGCTGCTTTGGTTACCGGCCGGCCACCGCCGAAGCGATCCTGCGGCGTTGGGCCCAGCGCTCCGGGCTCTCCTGGTGGCCGAACTGTCGCCTGCTGACGGTGGAACGCCAGGGCGATCGGATTCGATCGCTGACGGTCGAACGCCTTGAGGGTGGCGACGGTCGCCGCCAGTGTCTGTCCCTGGAGGTGCTGATTGACGGCAGCGACCTCGGAGATCTGCTGCCGTTGCTGGACGCGCCCCACAGGCTGGGCTGGGAGGCCCAGGAGCACTGGTGCGAACCGAGTGCTCCCCCCCGTCGCGATCTCGAGAGCCTGCCCTTCTTCCGTCAACAGCCGGTGCAGTCGCCGACCTGGGTGGCCATCGCCCGGATGGGCCAGGGAGCCTGCCCCGAGGGGCAGCCATTGCCGACGCCGTTCACCGGAGCGAGCAGCAGCTTCGGACTCGAAAGAACCCTGCTCTACGGCCGCCTGCCCGGGGACCTGCTGATGCTGAACTGGCCCCTGGAAGGCAATGACTGGCACCTGGCACTGGATCGGGCCTTCGGCTCGGCCGGGGATCGCGCCCGGCTGGAGGCCGAGATGCGTGACCACAGCCTGGCGTTCCGGCGAGCCCTGCAACAGGCCTCGGGGGGCTGGCTACAACCGGCCGCCGTCTTTCCATCCCCGGAGCACGCCGCTTCAGGGGCCCTGACTGGCCGTGAGGAGCTGGCCCTGATGCCCTACTGGCGCGAGGGCCGGCGTCTGATCGGACGGTCCCTGGTGCGGGAGCAGGACCTCCTGCCAGCCAGCGCTGGCCCCAGTCAGGCGGCCCTTCCCCGCGATGGTGAGGGGCGGATCAGTGCCATCGCCGTGGGCAATTACGCCAACGATCACCACTATCCGGGACCGGACTGGCCTCTGGCTCCGAAAAGCTGCCGGTGGGGCGGGCGATGGACCGGCACCCCGTTCTGCATTCCCTTCGGCGCCCTTTTCAGCGAGGCGATCTGCAATCTGCTGGTCGCCGATAAGGGGATCAGCACCACCCACATCGCCAACGGCGCCACCCGGCTTCAGCCGCTGGTGCTGAATGTGGGCCAGGCCGCTGGTCTGGCCGCGGCACTGGCCGTTCGGCAGGGGATCCCGCCGCTGCAACTGCCTGTCCGCTCCCTTCAGGAAGCCCTGATCCTCGACCCCGAGGCCCCTGCGGCGCCCGTACCGCGCTGGGACACCCCCTGGCATCACCCCCGCTGGGCTGAGCGCATCCTTGAAGCCCTGGATGGAGAGTCACCCGAGACGTCCCGGATCCTGAATCCGGAGGCCGGTGCGCCGCCGGCCGAGGCCGGGGAGCAGGTGCATCAGGGGATACTGGAGCCCGATGGCCACGGCGGCGGTGTTCTCGACTGCGGCCGCCAACGGTGGCCGGTGATCACCCTGGAGCCGGCGCTGCACGCCCTCCTGAGCGGCCTCGATCGGCCGCAGACACTACGGCTGCGCGGCCGCCTCAACCCCTGGGGGCCCTGGCTGCGGGCGACGCACCTGGACTCCTGAGGGGATCGCTGGCCTCCAGACGCAACAGGTCGGCGAGGGAGTCGACCTCGACCACACGCACCTGAAGCGGATCTCCGGGTTCGGAGCGCTCACGGCAGAGCATCGGCAGCTCCATCGCCAGGCTCTCGATCGCAACCAGGGCCAGACCATCCTGCGGACGGAGCCACCGAAGGAAAACGCCATCCCAGCGCTGTTGACGATGGTGCTCAAACCAGACCTGCTGCCAATGGCGCTGATCATCCCGGCTGATCTGGATCCCCTCCCTTACCGCCGCATCGACCTCGGCGAGCAGGGACCCGAGATCCTCAGCATCCAGGGGAGGCACCGTGGCACCTGGATCGAGCACGGAAGCCAGCTGACGGTGGCAGATCAGATCGCCGTAACGGCGGATCGGTGACGTTGCCTGCACATAAGCCTGCAGGCCCAGGCTGAAATGGGGAGCAGGCTGAAAGCCCGTGTGGCCGCGACTGAGGCAACGCTTGATCGCCGCATGCCTCACCGGCCCCGGAGGCAGGCACGCCAGCTCCTGCGCCGGGGGAAGCTCTGCTGGCGGCTGACTGCGATAGGGAAGGGCCAGCCCGTGCTGACGGCCGAATTCGGCCACCGCCGCACCGGCGAGGATCATCGCTTCCGCCACCAGAAGCCGGGCCTTGGAGGGTTCCACCACCTCCAGCTGCGGCTGGTCGTCCAGCACCGTGATCCTCCCTTCGGGCTGATCAAGAAGCAGCGCGCCCTGGCTGAGACGCCAACGTCTGCGGCGATCCAACAGGTCATGCAGCTCGGCCAGGTACGCATCCTGAGGCGGGGCCAGCTCGATCAGTTCTTCAGCGTCCTCGTAGCTGAGCCGGTAGGTGGGGGTGATCCAGGAACGCTGCAGCGTGCTGGCCGCGATGCTGCCGTCGTCGTCAAGAACGATGGCAAAACTCCAGGCCGCGCAGCGCAGGCCCTGACGCAGGCTCATCGGGCCGGTCGCCAGGCTGAGCGGAAACATCGACACCGAGCCCGTCGCCAGATAGAGACTGGCAGCGCGGCGGCGGGCCTCGAGATCCAGGGGGCTGCCGGCAGCGATCAGGCGATCCGGATCGGCAATGTGAATCCAGATCCTCGGTCGACCCTCAGGATCCTGATCGAGGCCGAGGGCGTCATCGATTTCCCGGGTGTCGGGATCATCGATGGTGACGCAGGGCTGACCACTGAGATCGACACGGGAGGCATCCGAGGGATGGGGCGCCTCGGCAGCGGCGACGATCTCCGCCGCCAGGGCTTCCAGCGCATCCCCGAACCCCCTGGCCCAGCAGGTTCCGGGAAGTGAGCTCAGACGATGGGCATCCCAGTGACCGAGATCGAGCAGAAGACGACGAAGATCCGCCGGACGCTCGGAACAGCGGGCGGCCTCAATGGCACGCCGCAGGCCCACGGGCCAGGGGGTCTCCAGGGGAGCGAGCGCCCCGGCGCAGAGGCGATCGAACTCCTGGCGCTCCCGGGGTGCCAACACCGCCGGATCGATCGGTTGACGCGCTTTGAGCAGGGCGTGCCAGGCCTGCTGACGTTGCTCAGACAGCACCTCCTGACGGCGTTGACGACGCAACTGCCGGATTTCATCCAGGGGTCGGGGCTGGGCAAGCCCCTGGCGCCAGCGGAACCAGAGCTGGGGGCCCTGCAGAGCCAACCAGAAGGCTGCCCGATCCTGGGGCCTGTCGTCAGCGGCGGCCAGAGCGACGAGGTCGTCCAGGGAGATCGGATCCCCCGACTCCACCAGCAGAAGCCAGGTCTCCGCGAGCAGCTTCGGGGTCGGGTGGGCGGCTGCCAGGGCGCTGGCATCAAACGCCCAGACGCCGCTGCCAAGACGATCCGGATCGGGTTGCGCCGATGGCAGCGCCATCAGCAGCTCAAGATCCCGGAGGGGCACAAGCTGTCGCCTGGCCTCGAAGCCGATGGTCAACGCAGCGCGCCGCTCCTGAATCGCAGTGATCACCGCAAGACGGCATCCCTTCGGATCACGCAACCCGACAAGGTCACCGGGATGGAAGGTGCTCAGGGCGGATCAGGCGTAGGAAGGACAGCTAGGGGGAAGGACAAGCAGCTGCAGCATCCGGCCGCATGCTGCTGGTCCTTCTGAGGGATCAACCTTCGGGATTGACGAAGGGAAGGAGGGCAACGATCCGTGCACGCTTGACGGCGTTGGTGAGATCGCGCTGTTGCTTGGCCGTGAGGCCGGTGAGACGGCGGGGAAGGATCTTGCCGCGTTCGGTGATGAACTTCTTGAGCAGATCCACATCCTTGTAATCGATGGGATCGCCGGGCTTGATCGGGGAGAGGCGCTTCTTGAAGAAGGAGTTGCTCATGGGTCTGGACGAGGGGAGGGAAGGGTTCTGCGGCAACTGCGGCCTTCCGGGTGAGGGAAGGTGCCAGCGGAGAGGTGGACGAACGGGACACAGGAGGAGGACCTGTCCTGCGTCGTGGGAGCGCTCTCTGGGCAAAAAGCGTTTCAGAGGCGCTGGGGAGGCAAGCGATGTGGCTCTGACGAGGCTGAGGGCTCAGAAGGGCGAACACCGAAGGGGTGACGGCACGACCAGAGCGATGGCCGGAGAAAGAACCTGACCGGTGCAGCGTTGGCGGCGCAGCACTGACCGGCTGTGGATCACTTGATTTCCTTGTGGTTCGTCGACTTGTTGCAATGGGGGCAGAACTTCTTCAGCTCCAGCCGTTCCGTAGTGTTGCGGCGGTTCTTCTCGGTGGTGTAGCGAGACACACCAGGAGACCGCTTGGCGGGGTTGGACCGGCATTCGGTGCACTCGAGAGTGATCACGATCCGGACGCCCTTGTTCTTGGCCATAAAGGACGTTGCGCCGCGTGTGCGATGCGAATTGACAAGGTTCAACTGTACCTGTTCATCGGTCACCCTCCCGACCGATCCCTAAAGTCGCCCCACAGTGATGGATGGCAACGATGCGGGTCTCGCTCCAGTGGCTCCAGGAGCTTGTGACCTGTGACCTGCCCCCGGCGACTGAGCTGGCGGAACGGCTCTCGATCGCCGGCTTCGAAGTGGAGGCCATCGAGGACCTGGAAGCCCAGGCGGCTGGGGTCGTGGTCGGGTTCGTGCGCGATCGCCAGCCCCATCCCAACGCCGACAAACTCAGTGTCTGTCTGGTGGAGATCGGTGCTGCCGAACCGCTGCAGATTGTCTGTGGGGCCGCCAACGTGCGCGCCGGCATTCACGTTCCGGTGGCCCTGGTCGGCGCTGTCCTGCCGGCCGTGGATCTGACGATCAAGCCGGCAGAGCTGCGGGGCGTGGCCAGCAGCGGCATGATCTGCTCGCTCAGGGAGCTGGGACTGACTGACAGCAGTGATGGCATCGCCATCCTCGACGAGCTGCTGGAATGTGTTCCAGCCCTCGGCAGCCCCGTGGGCCCCTGCTTCGGGCTTGACGACCAGGTCCTGGAACTGGCGATCACAGCCAACCGTCCCGATGGCCTTTCAATGCTCGGCATCGCCCGCGAGGTGGCGGCCCTGACCGGCGGCCGGGTCAATGCTCCGCAGGCCCCCGAAGCAACGGCGGCTGCGAGCCTGGAGGTAGGGGCAGCCGATCGCGCCAGCATCGAGCGTGGGGGCCTGTTCAGCCTCACCCGACTCGAGGACCTCACGGTCGGCCCCTCTCCGAGCTGGCTGCAGCGGCGGTTGGAGAAAGCCGGCATCCGCTCCATCAACACGGTGGTGGACATCACCAACCTGGTGATGCTGGAGACCGGCCAGCCCCTGCATGCCTTTGACGCCACCCGCCTGGCCGCCAAGGGGAGCACGGCGGACTCCTGTGCAGCCCTGGGCCTGCGGCAGGCTGCACCAGGCGAGACCCTGGTCACCCTTGATGGCGAGGAGCGCAGCCTCAGCGCCGATGCGCTGGTGGTCACCTGGAGCGATGAGCCGATCGCCCTGGCCGGGGTGATCGGAGGTGCCGCTGAATCGGTGCACCCAGCAACGGAATCTCTCTGGCTGGAGGCGGCGATGTTCGCTCCGCAGGAGGTGCGTCGGAGCGCCCGTTCCGTAGGCCTGAGAACGGAAGCCAGCACCCGTTTTGAGAAAGGGCTGCCGCGTGAGATGACCCTGATGGCCAGTGATCGGGCTGTGCAGCTGCTGAAGGAGCTCTGCTCAGCGAGGGTGACGGGTCGCTGGCTGCACGCGCTGCCACAGGATGCAGCGACTGCGATCCCGCTCCGGCGCGATGGCCTGCTCAACCTGCTCGGTCCCACCAGGGACGGCGAGGACCTGCCCGATGCCGAGATCACCGCAACGCTGAGCGCCCTCGGCTGTGAACTCGAAGCCTGGCAGGACGGCGAGGGATGGTCGGTGACGATTCCGCCCTCTCGGGCGATGGACCTTCGCCGTGAGGTCGATCTGATCGAGGAGGTTGCCCGCCTGGTCGGTTACGACCGCTTCGCCAGCCATCTGCCCGATCCGATCGAGCCGGGCGGACTCACCGCCTCCCAGCAGGCGGAGCGCAGGCTCCGTCGGGCCCTCTGTCAGGCCGGACTTCAGGAGACCACCGCCCTGTCCCTGGTGGAGGAGGCGCCGGGGCGATTGGGCCTCAGCAATCCGCTTCTGGCCGACTACAGCCATCTGCGTGACAACCTCCATCGCGAACTCCTCCAGGCGGCGCGACGCAACCTGCAGGCGTCACAAGCGGGCTTCTGGGCCTTCGAGATCGGCCATGTCTTCCGCGGCGACGCGGGCCAGCAGCACCAGGTGGCCCTTCTGTCGGGTGTGATCAGCGGCAGCCGTCGCTCCGAGCTCTGGAGCAGCAGCGGCAAACGGCGCTTGCCGGCCTACCACGAAGCCCGTGGCGTGCTGCAACAGGCCCTCGCCAGCCTGAAGCTGCCGATTGAGGATCGAACTCTGGCCAAGGATCCCGGCAGGGACCAACCGCTGCTCCATCCCGGTCGGGCCGCCGAGCTGGTGGTGGAAGGCCGCCCCGCCGGCTGGTTTGGGCAGCTGCATCCGCAGGCCACCGAGGATCTGGATCTGCCGGAGGCCAGCTATGCCTTCGAACTCGATCTGCAGGCCCTGCTCATCGCCATCACCCGCCAGAACCGCTGGAGCCCCCTGTTCCGCCCGTTCGCCACCGTGCCAGCCTCCGAGAGAGATCTGGCGATCGTGGTGCCCCGCGATACGAGCACCAGCGCCCTGCTGCAGGCGATGCGCAAGGCCGGCAAGCCGCTGTTGGAGCAGGTGGAGCTGATCGACCGCTACGAGGGTGCGCAGGTGGCCGAAGGCTGCTGCAGTCAGGCCTTCCGGCTCCGTTATCGCGATCCCGAGCGGACTCTCACCGATGAAGCCGTGGAAACGGCCCACGCCAGGGTGCGGACGTCCCTGGAAAAGCAGTTCCAGGCGCAACAGCGCTGAAGACCGACGCCTGGCCAGGGGCGTCGGTCAGGGTGTTGATCGGCGCTCCAGCACAGCCACGGTTTCCACGTGCGAGGTCTGGGGGAAGAAATCAAAGGGCTGCACCCGTGCCAGGTGGTAGGGACCACCCTCCCGGCACAGCTGGCCAAGGTCCCTGGCCAGGGTGGAAGGGTCGCAGCTGATGTACACGACATGCGGTGGCGGCAGGGCCTCGATGGTGGCCAGCACCGACGGGTCGAGACCCTTGCGCGGCGGATCGAGCACCAGGGCGCCCACGCCCTGAAGGGAGTCCTGAAGCAGGGCGGCCACATCCCCGGCCTGGAACCGACAGCGATGGTCCAGACCATTGCTGAGAGCATTGCGCCGGGCCTGGTCGATTGAACGCTCCTGCTGCTCGATGCCCAGCACCCGGTGACCTGCTCGGGCCAGGGGCAGGCTGAAGGTCCCGACGCCGCAATAGGCATCGAGAACGATGCCACCGAGTTGGTCGGCGCTGGGCAGGGTATCGAGCAGCATCGCCACAACCTGCTCGGCTTCCGCCGGATGGATCTGGAAAAACGTGTCGGAACCGATCCGGAACCGCAGACCGGCAAAGGAGTCGCTGATCCAGTCGCGACCGATGACCAGATCGGTCTCCGGACCCATCAGGGTATTGGTGGCCTTGGGTTGAAGATTCAGGCAGACGCCGACGAGATCGGGCCAGCGCTCCATCCAGCTGCCTGCCACCGTCTCCAGGCCGGGCAGATCGCGATGGCTGCTGATCAGGGTGATCAGGATCTCCCCGGAACGGTGGCCCAGACGGAGAGCGAGGTGCCGCAGACCACCGTCGGCGGAGAGATTGGCATCCACCGGCCAGTCGCTGCGCTCAAGATCGGCCTTCAACGGCTCAATCAGGGCATCCAGACGGGGATCCAGCACCGGGCAGTGGTTCATGTTCACGATCCGATGGCTGCCGGAGCGGTAGAACCCTGCCTTGAGACGGCCATCCGCCTGGCGCTCGAGCGGAACGGTCGCTCGGTTGCGGTAGCCATAGCCTGCGTCGCCGTTGTTCAGCGGTGAGGACGCTGAGGTCTGGATCGGCAGGACGGTGGCCGCGAGGGATCCGATCCGGAGCAGGGCCTGACGGACCCTGTCCTCCTTCCAATGGCGCTGAGCCCCGAGCTCCAGATGCTGGAGGCTGCAGCCACCACAGCGCCCGGCCAGGATGCAGGGGGGGCGCCGACGGTCGCCGGAAGGCTCCACCACCTCCAACAGCTCGGCGATCAGATGACGGCGGGCGCGATGAACAAGGCGGACGCGCACGCGTTCTCCAGGCAGGGCACCGGTCACGAAAACGACCTGCTGGTCGATGCGACCAACGCCCTGGCCGTCATGGGCGAGGCCATCGATGGCCAGCTCCAGCTGGGCGCCCACCAGCAGACGTGGGCTGGGGGCTGTCATGGGCGCAGAACCACGGAGGGCAACCCTGACCCTATCGGGCGATCGCCCCAGCCTCGAAGCGCCTGGGGGCCTGACGGATGCAAAGGGGCGTTACACGTTTTGCAGCAATCCCAGAAGATGCGCTCCAGCTCCTTAAAGTGATTCAGAGTCTGGCCTCGGCAATGAGCGTCGTTCGGGATCTGATCCTCCAAGCTGATGATCAGCTCCGCTATCCCAGCGGCGGTGAGCTGCGGTCGATGGTGGATTTTCTCAGCGGTGGCCAACAACGGCTGCGGGTTGTTCGTGTTCTTACGGACAACGAAAAGAAAATCGTCGATGAAGCGGCTCGTCAGCTGTTCGCCCGTCGCCCTGATTACGTGGCCCCGGGTGGAAACGCCTATGGCCAGAAGCAGCGCGCCCAGTGCCTTCGTGATTACAGTTGGTATCTGCGGCTGGTCACCTACGGCGTTCTCTCGGGCAGTACCGAGCTGATTCAGAAGATCGGTCTCGAGGGTGCCCGCGAGATGTACAACAGCCTTGGCGTGCCGATGCCCGGGATGGTTGAAGCCATGCGCACGATGAAGCTGGCGGCTGTCGCCCTGCTGAGCACAGACGATGCGGCCATCGCCAACCCCTACTTCGACTTCCTGATTCAGGGCATGCAGACCCCCTGCTGAGCCAGGCACGGGATCATCACTGCAACCAGGCAAGAATCTCTGCTGCCACCCATGGGCCTGCTCGCAGGCCCTTTTTGCTGCTTTGGGGTAGCGATGATTGTCAGAGACGGTCCTGATCTGGCCCGTGAACGTGCACATCGGCATCAGATCGAACGAACGATGGCACGCAGGTTGCACCAGGCGCGGGTGATCAGGGGTGAGCCTTCGCACGGATGCCCTGCGGCACGGAGACCAACAGTCATCGCACAAGTCGTATTCGGATCCAGCTCTTGGACCAAAATCAAGACAAGGATGAGATTGTCGAACAGAGGCTCGGATTGATCGGAACGCCAGGGCCAGCCCTGTTCATCCCATGGGAGGACATGCTTGGCCAACGTCGATCACTGCCAGACACGTACAGCGACGGTCCACCGACAGGCGCATTCAGACGTGTGTCGCAAAAGAGAGACCCGCTGGAATCCCATCGGCATCAGCGGAGACCCGTGGGGCTGTCCTCAGGGGAGCGGCATCGGTATCCGGCTCGCGGATCGAATGCATCGAGAACTCAACGCCCGCTGGGAACCCTGCGGATGGAAATCCAGGCAAAATGCGCATGCAGTGGCCATCGCAAAGAGTCAACAACGGTTTTTTGAGTGATTTCATCTGCAACGCAGGGAATCTCCCCCAAGGCGCACACAACGGCCAACCGGAGCCATCGGCAAACACCAGCAGAGGGTTCGTCGCTGTTGCCGAGGTCCTGGTCGCCCTGGCCGCGGAGCCAAAAGGATCCTGACCTGCGGCCTCAGAGCAAGCCGTTGAGCCGCGTACCTGCATCACACACAGGTACGCAAAGCCAACCCAGTCAGTAATTACGGCACCTTTCAGGCATGTCCCAGGAGACTGGACAGAAGTTTCTGCTCACGGGACAACAGCCCAACCCCGAGCCGAAGGCCTCAGAGAGGCACCGGACAAACCCGAATCCTGCGGACCCCAGCCAGGGAAACCAACCAAGAAAACCGACCCATCGCCAATGCCTGTGCACACAGAGCAGAGACCAAACCCAGGAACATCACCAAACAATCAGCTGTCGCAGCCGCGACAGCTTATGAGACCTGGTCTGGGACCTGGATGAGATCAGTGACACCCATTCAGCCCGACCGACCCGGCGCCCGGGCAAAGGCCACAGCAGCGCAGGACGCCAAGGCCCCAGCGACACAGCCAAGAAGACATCCAGTGGAGACCGCCCTGCTGAGATCGCAGCTCCGATGCACCGACAGGCTCCCGGACAAGTCAAAGCTCCACTGACCCGAGCAGACACGTCCGCGAGACAGACCTCATGAATCCCATTCAGGACCAATAAAGTGTCGCAATGCAAGCCGCAGATGAGACAGCCGCACATGGCCGCGCCAAGGACATGCGCCCCGCGCCGATCGGAAGGCTTCGCCAGACGACAAGCCCGACCAGCAGGGCGGAAGACCACTGCTTGCAAAGGCTGGAGCCACAGGGAACAATCGACGCACAGTGCTCAATTATCTCATTCAAGACTCATTACAAGTCTTGCCATGAGTCACAGGTGAAGCAAGCGAGCCATTGTGAAAGACGGACGTCGGCGTCGCATCGCAACACGCAAGGTCCTCGAAGCGGGGATGGCTCCGCCATGCGCCTGATGTGACGACGTTGGGCGGTACTGCGCCTCAGGCTCCTTTGTTGCGGTAAAGCTCCTTCAGCAACTGGTAGGCCTCATTCAACCGGCGCATCATCTCCACGGATCCACCGGCATCAGGATGGTGATTCATCGCCATCTCGCGATAAGCCTCGCGAATCAACGGCAACGTCAGACGTTGTCCTGAATCAATCGGGATCTGAAGCAGTTTCAGAGCACCATGGAGGGTCATCGTGTGCTCCAGGGTCTGGAACGATGCCGCATTGCGCCGGCGTCTGAAGCGATGCACAAAACGGCGGATCAGGGTCGGAATCCGAAGGCTGAGGGTTGACGCGCTGAAGGGATCTTCAAGAAGACCGGCGAGCACAATCACACGCTCAAGCGTTGGAGGCCCCTCCACCCAGCTCGGTGCACAGGGCGCAATCAGGCGTTGCGCCAGCGTCCAGGTGAAAGCCTCACCCTCGCTCTGATCGGACTGGGTCCAGATGTCTCGGGCCAGCCACACCATGGAGGCTTCAATCACAGCCTCATGGGCCGGTTGGCCATACAGGCTGATCCAATGGTCTGAAGCAGTCTTCAGAGCCATCTCCAGATCGGGGCCGTCGAGAGACGGAAGAACATCGCCAAGACTGGCCTCAACACGGGGTGGAGGGTTAAGGCTGCGGCGTAACTGGGCTGAATTGCGTTGCACAAATCCAGGCAATTCAATGCCTGGGGAGCGATGGCGCGGAAGCGATGGCTGACGCGCAGGGGAATCAAACTCTAGGCTGGCCTCAAGGCCTCCTTCCCGTTCCACCAGCACCAAGGCTCCGGTCTCATTGAAGAGCGAAGCGAGATCAATGACGGGTGTGTCGTGGGGAGACGGTTCAGGGTCGGATACCGCTGCGCTTGAAGCCAGGCCGTTAACAGTGGTGTCGGTGGCTGTCGTTGATGGGCTGGAGACGTTCTCCTGGACAGAAGACGCTGCGGATTCAGAGGTCTCCAGCGCCGGGAATGCGCTCTCCATGACCCCATCAAGCTCCGGAGAATCGATCGCAAGACTGTCGGGATCCGACTGATGGCGCGGAAGAAGATCAGCGAGTAAACGATCAAGGACGGCCCCTCTGCTCCGCAGACCCCATTCCACCTTCAGGCGTGCAATCACCTGAATGGAAGCATCACTGACATCGGCAGTGAGTCGACGCTTGCCGGCTGTGGCGTTGCGCTCGCGGTCCTCACCCTGTTCCATGGTCGAGAGCTTATCGCCTGACGACCGATCCGATCACCCGTTTCATGGGGTCGGTACGGGAAGCTTCTGGTCACGATCCCCTGAAAGGGTCCCGGTGCGGGTATTGACCGACAACAGCATGAACCGGTGACCGAGCAGAGGAACCTGAAGCAGTGATCGGTTGATCAACAGCGGGGGAGGCGGTTGGACCGGCGGAAGCCAGGGGGCTTGATGCCGGGGGAACGCGGAGGCACCGCCATCAACGAGACCGCTGCGATGGGCAAGCGTCTCAGGGGTCGGTGGAACCAGCACCGTGGGGGCCTTGCTGGCGCTGGCACGGCGTCGAAGTTCCTCAGCCTCGCGAGCCCTTGCCAGATCAAGCTCCCGCTGCTGCAGCAGGGCCAGCTGGCTCCGGGGAACAACGCTCAGCAGATGCCCTGGCGTGGCATCCGCCGGGTAGACGAGACGGACCCGCACAGTCTGGGCGCGCTCTGGATCAAGGAGGAGCGATTTCAACTCAAGGGTCTGGCCTGAACGAAGACCGACATGAAGCTCCTGATAGCCCTGCTCGGTTTCAATACCGATCGATCCTCGAAAAGCAGTGAACGAACGTCCATTCGGGCTTGGATGGCTGAGGGTGAGGGCATAGGGCCCCTGTCCGATCAGATGGAAGGTGAGATCGAATCGAACCCCATAGGTACCGACATTGTCGAGTGAGGAATCAACCGTCCGCGTGGCCAGAGGATTGACCTGAACCTCACCGGTCCCGAAGTGATGGCGAAAGGTGCTCGTCAAGGGCACATGTAGTGGAGAGACCTCAAGGTTGTGGTTCAGGGTGGCCGTGTAGGTGTCGCCGATGGCCACACCACCGACCCGTGAAAAAACCCTTCGGTTCTGGATCTCAGCCACGCGTCGCAGATAGACGCGCCCGGGTGCCAGTTGACCACGATCGAGTACCGCCAGGACGTCGTCATCCGAGCGAGGATCCTCTGCGGCCACGACGGCCATCTGGAACGGTCCATCGCTGTGTCCCTTCAACAGGGCATTGGCGATACCAAGCGAAGGAATTTCCGTACGAAACAAGACGACCCGACCAAAAGGCGGGATGATGATTTCGTCAGGCAGACGGGAATCGAGCTTGCCGCGCAACATCGTGATGGCGGTCGCATCCCCTGGGCCTGTGTTCCAGGGCCGGGGACCCAATGCCTTCACCCCCATCAACTGATTGGTCAGATAAGGCGCTTCGAAGCTGTTGCGTACCGAACCAGCCTCGAACTGAATGCGAACCGGTTGAGTACCGGGATTGATCAGAATCGCAGCCAGATCAAGCTCCCGGCGACCGGTGAGGCGCGAGCGATCATTTGGCAGGTACTTGTGGTGCAGATGGGCTCCGAAGGGGCCATTGAAGGTGAACTCAGGGTTCGGCAGCACCTGGCCGGTGTCCTGACTGATCGCCTGGCCAGGGGCAGTGTTGATCAGGATGCCCGGTCCGTAGACCTCCTCCGGCTGATTGGAATGCAGCACCGGCACGGAGTTGAACTGCCCATTCAGGGGACGGGCCACCTGTCCAGCCATCAGGGGGACAAAAGCCCGGGCCGCCAGCAACGGCAGACCGGCCCAGGCGAGCAGGAGCGCGATCAGAAAGCGACGCATGAGATCGGCTGGACCGGCTGGTCTCACCATGAACAAGTCGAGCGTGGAGGGGGCCAATGCCTTCGATTTCCTTCCACCCAGCACGCGTGGAAAGGCCCCTGACCAAGGGCGTTCGCAGTGGTGCTGGGGACTGATCACTCGTTCGCGTCGGGGAGACTCCATCACGCTTCCGAGGTCGCTAGAACCGTCCGGCGCTGTGACATTTTCCCATGGTCCCCCCCTTCCTCTGTGGTGACCGCTTAGGAGATCCGTCCACCCTCCTGCGTCGTCACAAACAACGCAAGCTCCAGAGCCTGATGTTCTGGCGGGATGGGCTTGAGCGTCAGCTGGCCGCTCTGAACGCTGCAATCTCCACGCTTGAGCACCAGATCGAGCGGGACCGAGCTCAGCAGGCCGACTGACCCTGCCAACGGAGCGGAGCTTCCAGGGATGCGCGAAGGGTATCCAGGCCGCGTCGCAGCTGCCGGCTCACCGTCATCGGACTGATGCCCAGGGTGGCTGCCGTCTGCCTGAGGCTCCGACCCTCCAGGACCACGAACCGGATCACCTGCTGCCGCTGCGGATCCAGTCCCCTGAGGGCCTGGAGCACCTGACCTCCCGCCAAGATCTCCTCGACGGGCTCCTCCACCGGCAGGTCCTCCATCGCCTGGTCCTCGAGATCACTCAGGGAACAGGGCCGGCTGATTCGCTGGGCCGCCTCGAACCCCTGCCATTGGCTTTCGTTCAGGCCCAGGGCCTGACGCAGTTCCGTGGCTGTGGCCAGACGCCCGAGGCTGGCCTCGAGTTCCCGGCGGACGGCACGCAGCCGGTCCTCGAGTTCCTGCACCCGCCTGGGAAGGCGAACCGGCCTGGCCTGATCCCGAAGGTAATGGAGGATGGCCCCCCTGATGTGGGGGCGAGCGAAGGCCGGGAATGGGGTTCCCAGGGTCTCCTGGTAAAGCTCGGCGGCACGCAACAGGCCCAGCAGGCCCACCTGCTGAAGATCTTCAGCGGTCTCGGGGCAGCGATGGGCGTAGTGCCAGGCGATCGGACGCACCAGATCCCCGTACCGCTCAAGCCGTTGGTTGCGTTGCTGGAGTTGGGCGGAAGCGGCCTTGGGACGACGGCGAAGGGTCGTGGATGGAAACGGGGTCGTCGGCGCCCTGAGGCTGGACTGGGACGACGGTTGAAGCAAGGTCAAGGTCTTGAAGCCGATGGTCGAGGGTTCGCTACCCCCTCTCTCCAAATGGCTGCCTCACCGGTGGAGCTGGCAACCGTGGGATCACGGAATCTCGCCGTCTGTCCTGCTGCTGCGATCGGAGCCGGATCCATCGGCGGCAGCCGCCACCGTGGCCAGCAGGGACCACGGCCCCTGCTCCCGGAGCCATTCCAGATCCGAGCGCGGGGTGATCAGGAGGTAGCCCGCAAAACCGAGGCCGTTGATGCTGAAACCGGCGGCATGCTCCCGCTCACGGCGGATCGTGACGAACCAATCGCGGTCGAACAGCAGGTTGTAACCGTGGCGGGGCTGAAGATCCTGATCCGGCCGCCCCAGCCCGAGTTGCCGGGCATGGCGTGCGTAGAGGCCCGGAAGATCGGTCCCGCTGCCGTGGCGGTCTTCCCGGGCTGAAATCGCATACGACCAGGGCAGGGGAGCCTGCGTTCCCTGAAGCAGGCTCCGGTAGACGGAAGCGAGCGGGCAACTGGCTTCGCCCTCGGCACGGGGCAACAGCTGCAGGTGGCGATGGGGCTGGCTGGCGCCCGCCGTAGCGGAACTGTTGAAGAACCAGAGCCCACCCGTGTCCGTCATCACAGTCGACACCGCCGCCCAGTCGTCCTCCTGCAGCCAGCCCGCCTGCGGCTGCCACTGCTGGGTGATCAGCAACAGGTGCCCCGGTTGGACCGGGTACTTGTTCAGGAGCAGCAGGTGGCTGTCACCAAGCCGTGCCACCTCCAGCTCGCGGTCCCAGGGCAGAAACGGATTCGGCTTGGGCCCGCCGGCCCTGAGATGCCTGGGAGTGGCCGAGATCAGCCGTCGGAGCACGAACGGCGAGAGTTCAGGCAGGATCAGCAGTTCGGTGCCCAGGGGCACCAGCGCCCCGCAGGCGCGGGCCTCCTCGCTGCGGCACAGGGCCGCGTGCCAGAAACGCTCAGCGGCCACCGGAACGCAGCCGGGCCAGAGAGGCGCCGGGATAGAAGCGGCCGAGAATTTCGGTGTAGCGGCGGCCGGAGGCCGCCAGGCGCTGGGCGTCGGTCTGGCTCATGCTGGCGCCAAGACCACCATGGGCCTCCTGCACGATCTGTTGATTGGCGGCATACAGACTCTCGACGATGCCCCCCTGATAGCTGAGGATGATCCCGGAGGTCTGGCGAACGGCCTCCAGACTGCGGCCTCGAATGCCGCGCTCCCCGTTGTAGGCCTGCCAGCGGGTCGTGTCGCCAAGGTGCCAGTGCCGCGAGGCCGGACGCGCCATGTGGGCGAGGGCATAGGAGCGCGCGGCGACAGCCTGGGCCTTGAGGGCCTCCAGCGACCAGCTGCTGGGCATTTCAGCGCCGACAACGGCGGCGATGTAATGCTCGAGGGGAAGATGATTGACCACCAACCACCCGGGCCCGGAACGGATCAGGCGCAGCCTGCCTGAGTAGGGGTGGCCCTGCACGAGCACCCGATCACCCCGATGGGTCTCCAGCCAGGCCTCCGCAGGAATCTGACCGAGGACCTGGGGGGAAAGACTGGTGCCTGCAGCGCCTTCGGCGATCAGCGCACCGGAGCGGTGGCGAAGCCACCAGGGACCTGTGGCTGAAAGCAGCGGGTTCGATCCCTGACTCTGGAGGGCCACTCTGATCTCGAGATCAAGCGGGGCGCCAGCGGCGGGCTCGACGAGTTGCACGCCCTCCCGGGTGGTGGCGGCGCGATGGAGCTGCAGGGATTGCTGATCAAGGTCGCTCCGGGATGGAGACGGCGTCGGAGCGGCCAGCAGCGCCGCCTGCAGAGCGGCGCTGCCATCGCTACGGGCAGAGGACCATCTCTGCATCAGGGCCCCGGTCCCCAGAGCCAGGAGCGCCATCGGCAGGCCCAGCAGCCAGGGCTTCAACGCTGGCTTCAGGGGGGAGATCGCGTGGTGCCTCATCCCGGGACGCTCTCAGGGAACAATGTCGACCAGGCCTCAGGATCACAGAGCTGCTCCTGCCAGGACAGCTGGCCCTCGAGCAGCACCCGGCCAGGCCCGCGCAAACGAATGCTGCCGGGGCTGAGCTGTTCACAGACCATGCCGCCGCCCTGGGGTGAGCATTGCCAACCCCGGACCGAGGCGCGACCCAGGGCCGCGAACCAATAGGGAGCGACGAGGGCGTGGGCAGAACCGGTGACCGGATCTTCCGGAATTCCCAGGCCGGGAGCAAAGAACCGCAGTTGATAATCCGGGGGCTGGCCCTCGATCAACGGCACCGCAACCGCCTGATGGTTCTGGGGCTGCATCAACACCAGACCGGAGCAGCAGGGCTCGGGCAGCTGCTCGGCAAGGCCGCCAACGGTATCGAGAGCAGCCCTGCCGTCGAGGAGAGCCACGCCGTAGCCCAGCGCTGAGGTCCAGTAGCGCTCCGCCCCCATGCCCAGGTGCTTCTCAAGCAGTGATGTCAGGCCCTCGGGCACCGCAGCTGGCTGCAGCGGAGCAGCGGGCAGCACCATCGAGGCGATCGGGACCTGCTCCAGCGAAGCCTGCGCGTTCATGCCCACAACCAGGGGGCCGGAACGGCTCTGAAAGACGGTGGTCTCACCGGACTCGAGGGAGCCCCAGTGGTGCAACGCCAGAGTCGCGGCCAGCGTGGCATGGCCGCAGAGCGGCACTTCACAGGTCGGGGTGAACCAGCGAATCGCCCAGCCCTCGCCCCAGGGGACGACAAAGGCCGTCTCCGACTGCCTGAGACTGGCCGCAACTGACTGCATCCAGGCAGGGCTCGCCGGAGCCTCCAGAGCCACGACAGCGGCACCATTGCCCTGATGGCACCCGCTGGCGAAGGCCTCAATCAGCAGCAACGGCAGGGCAGAGGCGAACGTCATGGAAGTTCGTGGCGGAGATCGCGTTCCATCAAGGCCTGAACGGCCTGGCGAGGGCGCTGCTCTCCATCAACCAATGCCACCACCTGCTCGCTGATCGGCAGGCGCCAACCCTCGCGTTCGGCCAGCCGCAGCACGGCACGGGCGGTGTTCGGCCCTTCCACAGTGGCGGCGATCCTCTCGAGGGCAGCGCCGCTGGAGAGGCCCTCGGCCAGGAGCTGACCAAAGCGATAGTTGCGGCTCAGGGGGCTGGTGGCGGTCGCCAGAAGATCACCGAGGCCTGCAAGCCCGTAGAGGCTGCTGGCCTGACCGCCAAGGGCCCTGACGACATTGCCCATCTCCGCCAGACCGCGACACAGCAGCGATGCCCGGGCATTGGCGCCGAGGCCTAGCCCATCACAGACCCCCGCCGCGACTGCGATCACATTCTTGAGGGCACCGGACACCTCGGTGCCGAGGGGATCGGGATTGGTATAGAGACGCAGCTGGTCTCCGCTCAGCTCCTGCTGCAGGCGCCTGGCCAGGGCGAGATCACTCGACGCCAGCACACTGGCGGCCGGCAGACCCGCTTCGAGCTCCCCGGCCAGATTGGGCCCGCTGAGCACCAGGAGAGAAGCCGAAGGGATGATCCGGCCCCACAGCACAGACGGCGTGCAGAGGCGCCTGGCATCGAGGCCTTTGGTGCAGCTGACCAGAGGAAGCTCAGCGGGCCAATGGCCAGCGAAGCGTTCGATCAACGGTTCGACGCCGACCATCGAGACCGCCGAGACGATCAGATCCCGGGAAGCGAGAAGGTCCACAGGATCTCCGCCATCCCGCCGTGACCAGGTGCTGAGCTGATGACCCCGCTGGCCGAACAGCCGGGCGAGGGTCTGGCCCCAGGCACCCTGACCCAGGACGGCGATGCGAAGTCCCATGCCTGGCGGGTCGGTGCGAAGCAGACGGCAGCCATCATCCGCCATCCGCGGCCGGGACGGCGATCCCGGTAATCAGGCGGCGCAGGAACGCAGCAGCTCGAGCGGAATCAACTCCAGCGATCGCTCTTCACAGGCTGCCAGCAGCACCGGCGGCGCCAGACCATCGAGATGGGCTTCGAGCCAGCGGCCGGCGCACACGCACCAGTGATCTCCCGGACGCAGGCCTGGGAAACCGAATTCGGGCCTCGGCGTGCTCAGATCGTTTCCCTGGGCGCGGCTGTAGCTCAGGAAGGCTTCGGTCATCACGCAGCAGACGGTGTGAAGCCCTCCATCACTGGGATCCGTACGACAACTGCCATCGCGCCACCAGCCGGTCATCGGCTCACAACCACAGATCTGGAGCGGTTCACCGAGAACGTTCCTGGGGGCGACAACAGCCTCAGGGGAAGGGATCGGCTCCATCCGTGGGCAGCAACTCAGCTCAGAGTCTGGCCCGGGATTGGCACGAATTGCGCTGGGGTGGTTGACGAATTCGGGGGGGCAGGCGTTAAAGGTCATTCAGCAGACCACCCTTCATGAGCTGGGATTTCACCGAAGACGCGGCCTTCATGGCGCTGTGCGACGCCTTCAAGGAGAGCGGTGAAGACTCCGCGATGGAATTCCTGGCCCATGGAGAAGGGGCCTTCCACTTCCAGGAGCTCGCCCAGAACGCCGCCGGGGAGGGCATGGACCTCAGTGACTCCAGCGATCTCGAGGAGTTTCAACAGGAGGTGATCGAGAACCTCGAGGCGATGTGCAGCTGAAGCTGCCTGCCTGGAAAGACCGCTCCCTGCCACTCCATTGCCAGGTCGGGCTGATGGGAGTTGCGGGAAGAGCCCTCGGGCCAGGCTCATCAGGGGAGCCTCTGGGGTGAGCATCCGAGTGCATCCGTGCCTGCCGTTCGGGTGCAGGGGCGGCAAGGGCGATCGAAGCGACCGTCCAGCACCATGCCGTGAGGAGGGCGTTGCGACAGCCGGCAGAGCCGGGGGCAGGCGCGAGTGTCAGCGCAGGCGCCCCTGCAGGCAGGCGATCGCGTGGGCTGCGCGTCTACCGGAACCCAGCCTGAGGGGGCCCGAAGGCGACGACAGGGCCCGGTTGCACGGCGCCATGATGACGACGGACCAGGCCCGAAGCGCCGGGATCAGCCGTAGAAGAAAGCGATCTCCTTGTCTTTGAGACCCTCCCAGCCAGCGGCCTGCAGACGCTGATCGAGCGTCTGCTGATCGAAGTGCTTGGCGCCTGTCTTGACGACACGGTTGCGCATCGATTTCTTGACCCCACTGCGTGCGCGCTTGCTCTCGAGATCCATGACCTCGTTGTAGAGAGCCAGCATCGGTTCGGGGATCGGTGTGCCGTCGAGATCGATGCCGGCGGCGATGGCGTCATCAACGCCGCCGGGTCCTGCAATGGCCATGAAACATGGTGGAAAGGCGGATGCAGCCTGCCATGCCCGCGGGATCAGGGCCGCCCTCAGGCGCTGAAATAGCGAGCCTGGGAATGGAGGGCCACCAGGGCCGTCGTGCTCTGTTCGGGCTCGAGTTGATCACTGGCATCCATGCGCAGCCCGATGCGGTCCGCTTGCAGCCATTCGAGCTGAGGACGGGAATCCGCCACATTCGGGCAGGCTGGATAGCCGAAGGAGTAGCGGCTGCCGCGATAGCGCTGGGCGAGCACATCCCGCAGCGGCATCGCAGCAGGATCGGGGAAGCCGAGCTCCCGGCGGATGCGCGCATGGGTCCACTCCGCCAGGGCCTCGGCCATCTGCACGGCCAGGCCATGGAAGTAGAGGTAATCGGCGTACTGATCAGCCCGGAACAACTCCTGGGCAAAGCGACTGGCTGTTTCGCCCATGGTCACCGCCTGCATCGGCAGAACATCGGCGGGCAGGGACGCACCAGAGCCTTCAGGCCCGGTGGTGCTGACGGTGAGATCACGATAGAAATCGGCGATGCAGTACCGCTGACCGCTCCGTTGACGCGGCAGATCGAAGCGTCCCAGAGAACGATGGGCAGCAGCAGCATCGGCGCCATCGGCGAGATCGCGGGGATCAAAGACCACCACGGCATTGCCATCGCGACCGCAGGGGAAATAACCATAGGCGACCCGCGGCGTCAGCAGCTGCTCCTGGCGGCAACGCTGCAGCCAGTGCTGCAGCACCGGTTCGGCCTTCTCCGCCAACATCGCCTCGTAATCCTGACGCGACTGTCCCTGGGCCTTGCGCAACTGCCACTGACCGGCGAACAGGGCGTTGCGGTCGAGATAAGCCGCCACCTGATCGAAGGGAATCGCATCCTCGCGAAGCACCCGCGCCCCCCAGAAGGGTGGTTGCAGCGCCGGCTCCTCCGGGACCGCCTCGGAGCGGTGATCATTGGGCCCTGTCGGTGCAGTCTGGCCCTGGGGTTCGGCTGCAGCGTCGGCAACCGCCGCTGCCTGAGCAGCCGGCTCAGAGGCCTTCGGATCGGCCGTTGATCCATCGCCATCGAAGACTTCCAGCCCCAGGCCCACCGGTACCTCGGCGAGAAAACCACCCCGGTCATCCCATTCACCGGCCGCGCGGGCGGCAACGTAAGCGTCCATGAAGCGCAGATCGGCGAAGGCATCACGGCCATAGATCACCTGACCCTGGTACACCTCCCGGCAATCCTTGTTGACAAAACGCGGTGTCAGGGCTGCACCCCCGAGGATCACCGGCACCGAGATCCCGGCCTGATTGAAAGCTTCAAGGTTGTCTTTCATGAAGGCCGTGGACTTCACCAACAATCCACTCATGGCAATGCAGTCAGCCTGGTGAATTTTCTGAGCCTCAATAATTGCGTCCACTCCCTGCTTGATGCCTAAGTTGATCACTTCGTAGCCATTATTCGTGAGAATAATATCAACAAGATTCTTGCCGATGTCGTGGACATCCCCCTTGACCGTGGCGATCAGAAACTTGGCCTTGGCATTGGACTCTCCTTCCACTTTTTCCATGAAAGGCTCCAGGAAAGCCACGGCGCTCTTCATCGTTTCAGCGCTCTGAAGCACGAACGGAAGTTGCATCTGGCCGCTGCCGAACAGTTCGCCCACCACCTTCATGCCATCCAGGAGGAAGGTGTTGATGATCTGCAGGGGCGGATAGGTCTGCAG
>CAIXOZ010000151.1 GCA_903921295.1 uncultured cyanobacterium
CCAGGACAAGTTGGCCGTGATTGATGACGGTGAATCCCTCAGGTTGTTCCTTTGGAAGTTGCACAACACAGTCTCTTCTTCGATTGCACGCAGTGAGGAGTGGTTCCACAAGGACGACAGCGCTTATTACACCACCCGCTACTGGCCGGGCCTGGATTCCGAACTGGAGCGGGCTCATGCTCTGGCGATCGATCTGATCCGTCGCGATCGGGTGCAGCGGATCTACGGCGTCGTCAAATCGGCGGTTCACCTCTCGATCCTGCGCGATGAACTGCAGCTGGCCCTGCACAGCGAGGACCTGATCCAGCAGGGCCAGATCCGTGAGCGGGCCACTGCGGCGATCAACGCCGTGGAGCAGGCGGTGCTCAACTCCCGCTTCCTGCATGACAACTACACCTACAACCCGTCGCTGGCCCTCGAACCTCCGCACTTCAGCCCGGCGGAGGAGGCTCTGGCCCGCAGCGGTTTCTTCACCGAGGTCTGAGGGGGAAGGCCAGAGACGATCAGACGGGCTTCGGCTCGGTTCGCGCCGGGGACGGCAGCTCGGGGCGATCGATCAGCACCGGCAGAATCGAAGGCCACGGCCTCCAGCCCATAGGGGACCACGCCCGAGAGGGCATCACGGCGTTCGAGGGCGTGAAAGACGGTGATCCGGGCCTTGAGGGCCTTGGCGAGGGCCACGGCGTGGGTGAGGCAGCGGCTGGATGGCGGGCTGCCATCGGTGGGGACGAGCAGGTGGTGGTCCATCGTCAGCGCAGGCGGGGCCTGGGCCCCGTCCCGAGAACGTAGGCATGGGCTGGCGGACATCCGGATGCGCTGACGCTGTTGCCGCATCCCGCTGACATCCCCACAAAGTTCGTTACAATCCTGAGAACGCTTGTAACGGTTTCGTCATGGGAGAGGTCATCGATTTCGGGTCTGACTGGTCGTCCGTCTCTTCCCTGCTCTCCGCCCTGGTCAGCATGGTCGCTGTCGGCATCTACGCCCTCACCCGTCCCAGTGGCGAAAACGACGACGACGATTCCTCTCCCGGTGGCGGCCTGATGCAGCCGGTCGCCTGATCAGGCTGCTCGATCACCCTGTCGGGGAGGCGGCAGCAGGGATCTTCTGCCGGACGCGATTCGGGGGAGGGCCTGGATTCCGCTCACCCTCCCCCGATGCCGTCCCCTTTCAGGGACTCTCTGTCGTCCCGGCTGGCCCAGGCGACCTATGGTGTTCGAGCAGCATCTGCTGGCGATAAGCGATCGGAACCGCCCACAGAAACAACCACCACCAGATCGCCACAGCCGCGGCGGTGATGGCTGAGAGCCACCAGCGGTGCAGTCCCAACCAACTCACGGCCACGAGCATCACCCCGGTGCTGAGGATCGACCAGGGCTGACACCACCATGGCTTGTGCTCCCAGAGGGAGTACAGAGGGGCAACCGTGGCGTTGTCGAGGCTGTCGCTCACCGCAGCCACCGTCTCGGGGGCGGACCTCCCGGGACGGGAGCCCTTGGATGCAGCGGTCTCTTGCAACCGTGGCTCCGCTGCTCCGCTCTGCTCAGGGCCTGCCATGGTGTCAGGCCTAGGGCTTCTGCAGCATGGCGGCGGGCACATTGGCGCTGTCGGGGGCGTAGGGGCGCTTCACCGTTGTCCCCTGGCGGATCTGTTTCATCAGGGTCGTTTCCGCGGCCCGGTACTGGCTGTCCTTGGGGGTGCCGATGTCCTCGATCCGGAGACGATCGGCCTCCTTGTCGCCCATCTTGGCCACCACATCCGGGTCGATGCCGTGCTTGTGGATGTCACGGCCGCTCGGCGTGAGGTACTTGGCGATGGTCACGGTCATGCCGGAGCCATCGGAGAGGCTCCGCACCGACTGCACCAGACCCTTGCCGAAGGTCTTCTGACCGACGAGAACGGCCCGGTGGTTGTCCTGGAGGGCACCGGAGAGGATTTCGCTGGCACTGGCCGAGCCTTCATTCACCAGGATCACCAGCGGCTTGGTGGTCAGGGCATGGCCATTGGCCCGCTTCACATCCTGGATGCCATCGCGGGTGCGGGTGGACACGATCGTGCCCTCGTTCAACCACTGGCGGGCGATGTCGACACTGGCCATCAGCAGGCCGCCGGGATTGCTGCGCAGGTCGAGCACGTAGCCATCGACCTTCGGATCAAGCTCCTTGATCGCGGCCCGCATGTCACGCGAGGCGTTGGCGGTGAACTGCTTCAGACGGATATAGCCGATGCGGCGACCATCCGAGGTGGTGTTGATCTGGTGTTCGACGGCATGCAGCTCGATCCGCTCACGCACCAGCGGCAGGGTCAGGGTCTGCCCTTTGCGGCGCAATGTGATCACCACCTTGGTGCCGGACTGGCCGCGGATCAGCTTCACCGCCTCCTCGGTGCTCATCCCCTTGGTGCTGCGCCCATCGATCGCCGTGATCACATCCTTGGGCTGCACGCCGGCGCGGGAGGCCGGTGACCCCTCGATCGGGGCGATCACGGTCAGCTCCTTGGTGGCCTTGTCGAGGCTGAGCTGCATCCCCACCCCGGTCAGCTCTCCGGAGGTGTCGATCTGCATCTCCTTGAATTCCCGCGGATCCAGGAAGCGGGTGTAGGGATCGTCCAGGGTGCCGAGCATGCCGCGGATGGCGTCGTAGGCCTCCTTCGGGCTGCCGTAGGACTTGGCCAGCACGTCGTGACGCGTCTTGCGCCAGCGGTCCGAGGTGAACTTGCCGTTGATGTCCAGATAGTCGCGGAAGACGATCTGCCACGCCTGGTCCATGACCTCCTTGGGGCTGTCGCTCACCGAAGCGATCGGTGTCGGAGCCCCGACCAGTTCTCCCGCGAAGACGGCGGTGGCAGCACAGGTGCCCAATCCGACCAGCACGCACAGGCTGGCGCGACCGCAGGCCATCGGTGAGAGCTCTCGAAGAACTCGGGAATGTCAGTTCAAGGTAGCTCCGGGGGGAGGCTGAGGCGCGAAGTTGGTCGAACCAGCACTCCGTGGCTGCGTCGATGCATCAGGCAGCACCACAGCGTGCCGGCTCAGGACCTGATCGGGTCGGTTTCCGTTCAGGGATCGACCCAGCGGCCGTCTTCCTTGATCAGGGCGATGAGTGCGTCCACGCCTTCAGCCTCGGGCACGCGACGGATCTCATCGCGGCCCCGGTAGAGGGAGATCACCCCGGGCGTCTTGCCGACGTATCCGTAGTCCGCGTCGGCCATTTCCCCGGGGCCGTTGACGATGCAGCCCATTACGGCGATGTCGAGACCGGTGAGGTGGGCCGTGGCGTTGCGCACCGTGTGCAACACCTCTTCAAGGTTGAACAGGGTGCGGCCGCAGCTGGGGCAGGCCACGTATTCCACCATCGTCTTGCGCAGCCCGAGAGCCTGCAGGATCGAGTAGCAGACGGGAATTTCCTTTTCGGGCGCCTCCGTCAGCGACACCCGGATCGTGTCGCCGATGCCCTCGGCCAGCAGCGGCGCAATGCCGGCGGTGCTCTTGACGCGGCCGTAGTCGCCGTCGCCCGCCTCGGTCACCCCCAGATGCAGTGGGTAATGGAAGCCTTCGGCATCCATCCGATCCGCCATCATCCGGTAGGCGGCCAGCATCACCGGTGCCCGCGAGGCCTTCATCGACACCACGATGTTGTGGAAATCGAGGCGGTCGCAGATGCGGATGAATTCCATCGCGCTCTCCACCATCCCGAGGGGGGTGTCGCCGTAGCGGAACAGCATCCGCTCGGCCAGGGAGCCATGGTTGACGCCGATGCGAAGCGCCTTGTCCTGATCGCGCAACAGCTGCACCAACGGGGCAAAGGTCTCCTCGATCCGGGCCCCGATCGCCGCGATCTCCTCGTCGCTGAATTCGGTGCGGTTGGGGTCGGGTTTGTCGAAGAC
>CAIXOZ010000152.1 GCA_903921295.1 uncultured cyanobacterium
TCGGCGCCCTGGCGCTGGAATTTTCAGGCTTCGGCGTGCTGGTCGGGAAACGTCCGTTGCTCGTGTTCGGTTTCACCCAGCTCCGGCTTCGTCTCGGCGAGCGGGTGCTGTGGCAGCGCGCCCTGGACGCTGGCGTGGATGGTCCCAGCCTGCGGGGGTCCCGGCGCCAACCCTTTTTTGCGCTGATCGGTTGTGATCGCCAGCACGGCTGGCTGGCGGCCCGCGGTCGCGGCGGTGGTCTGGCGCTCTGGGGTCTGCAATCGGCGGCGGAGACGGTCTCGCAGACGGCCGCTCAGGCTGCGGCGCAGACGGCGGCGTCGCGGCCCTGAACCGGCCTCAGGGGCTCTGGAAGAACCCCTGGGCGTTCAGCCACAGGCCGAGACCGATCACCGGCACCAGCATCGCCCCGAAGATCTGCAGGCGGATCCGGAGGGAGTCGGGAATCGGAGCCATCGCGGGCGGCGGTGAGGGTGCTCTGACTCTGCCCTGGCAGCAGCCCCGTTCGCCAGGGCAGCGGGCGTCTGGCTAGAACGCTGCTTCCCTGCGGTTTGACTCCCTTGCCTGCTCGCCAACGCTGGACCGCCGAGGCCATGCCGGATCAGAGCGGCAGGGTGGCCCTGATCACCGGCGCCAACAGCGGCCTCGGCCTGGAAACGGCCCGCGCCCTCCTGGCCCGGGGCGCCACGGTGCTGCTGGCCTGCCGCTCCAGGGCCCGGGCGGAGGCGGCCCGCAAGGCGTTATGGACCAGCGGCGCCTCGGTGGATGCGATCGAGCTCGATCTGGCCTCACTGGCCAGCGTCGCCGCTGCGGCCACCCGAATCACCCAGGACTACGGCCGTGTTGATCTGCTGATCAACAACGCCGGCGTGATGGCGCCGCCGCGGACCCTCAGCAGCGACGGTTACGAGCTTCAGTTCGCCGTCAACCATCTGGGCCACCACCTTCTCACCTGTCGGTTGCTGCCGCTGATGCAGGCCCAGCCGGATCCCAGGATCGTGATGGTCACCTCCGGCGCCCAGTATTTCGGGCGCCTGGCCTTCGAGGATCTGCAGGGTGAACGGCGCTACGACCGTTGGCAGGCCTATGGCCAGAGCAAGCTGGCCAATGTGATGCTGGCCCTGGAGCTTCAGGAGCGGCTGGCGGCAGGCGGCAGTGCCGTGCGGGCGATGGCGGCCCATCCCGGTCTGGCCAGAACCAGTCTTCAGCCCAACTCGATCGCCCTGAGTGGCTCCAGGCTCGAACCCCTGCTCTATCGCCTGATGGATCCGCTGTTCCAGTCTGCGGCGATGGGGGCCCTGCCCCAGCTCTTCGCCGCCACCGCGCCCGAGGCGATCGGTGGGGGCCACTACGGCCCCAGTCAGCTGGGCGGCCTCAAGGGCTGGCCGGTGCCGGTGCCCGTTGCGGCCGCCGCCAGGGATCCTCAGCTGCGCCAACGGCTCTGGCAGGTCAGTGCCGACCTCTGCGCTGCTGCCGGCCAGCCCCTGGAGCCGGCGCTCTCCTGAGCACCGGACCGCTGCAGCCTCCGGGTGCTGAGCTCTCCCGACCCCTGGCGTGCGGCCGGGTGTTGCTCTGTTCCAGGTGCGTGGCCCGTGCTGCCTTCGCTGCCTAGGTTTGGCCCACGTTTTGCTTCAACGACGATGCCGATGGATCGTCGTGACTTTCTGGCGAAGGCCGGCCTGGCCACAGCCGGACTGCTCGGTCTCTCCCAGCTGCCGGCGCGTGCCGCTGACAGTGCTTCGGCTGATGGACGCATCGCCGCTGATGCCCAGGCCGGCGGCGGCCACCCGGCGGCTCCCGAGACGGCCCTGAGGGCCTGCCGTCCCGCCGACCCGCTGCAGGCCCTGCTGGAGGGCAACGATCGTTTCGTACTAGCGTGGGCTGCTGCTGATGCCGCTCCCACACCGGCAGCTCGCGCCAGGGTTCTGAGCGCCCTGTGGCAGAAGAACTGCTACACCGCCGCCAGTGTGCTCCAGGGCGGCCAGGCCCCCTGGGCGGCTGTGCTCGCCTGTGCGGACTCCCGTGTCGCCCCGGAGTGGGTGTTCGATGCCGCCCTGTCGGATCTTTTCGTGATTCGCAGTGCCGGCAACACCGCCTTCGGCGAAGCCGTCGCCTCGCTGGAGTATGCGATCAGCGCCCTGGGCACCCAGCTGGTGCTGGTGATGGGCCACAGCAGCTGCGGGGCGGTCACGGCCGCCCGCGGCTCCGACCCCCTGACGCCCCTGCTCACCGATCTGGTCAGGCCGATCCGGGCCAGCTTCACCCCTGGCGAAGACCTGACGGCGGCGATCCAGGGCAATGCCCGGTATGCGGCCGCTCAGATCACCAGGCGCAGTGCGCTGATGGCCGAGGCCGTGGCCAGCGGCAGGGTGACACTCCGCAGCAGCTATCTCGACATCGCCACCGGCAGGGTCAGCCTGCTCTGAACCGTGCTTCTGGTCGGGGGCGGATGCTCCCCTCCCGGTTCCGCTGCCCTGGGAGCCCGGCGCCCCTGGGCCCTCCGTGCTCAGGGGCGCGGCTGGCTGCCGCTGGCCTCAGAACGCCCCAACCTGGCCTGGCCGCTCGTCACCGGCGCATGGTGGGCGCAAGCCATGGCCAGCAGGGCGGCCTGGCTGCGCTGCTCCACCCCAGGGATCGGTGTGCCGTTCTGATAACGCAGATGCTCCAGTCGATCGAAATCCTGATCGTCAATGGGTGGCATCGCGCTCCATCCCAGGCCGCTGGCGAGTTCGGGCAGATGCCTGTGTTCCCAGATCATCACCACCCGTGCGCTTTCTACCGCCGGATCGCTGAGCAGGGCCTTGCCAACCAACGCCGACTGTTCCGGCGCCGTTTCTGCGATCACGATCCGCACGCCGGTGGCGGCGGCCAACGGCACCGCACTCTGATAACTGCGGGCGTTCTTGCCGCTGGCCCGATCAAACGGATACACCACGATCTGCTGCACGGCGCCAAAACAGGCGGGAATTGCCCTGGCCAGGGCCTGCATCCGCGCCAGGCCCTGGGGGGAGAGATTGAAGTCGCCTCTCTGGCGGTCCTTGTGGCCATGGCGCATCAGAAACACCTCGGCAGGTAGCGCCAGGGTGTCGGTCGCCGGCATCGTCAGGGCGATCGCGGTGAGCACTCCGAAGCCGGCTCTGGCGAAAGCGGTCGATACGCCCATGGTCATGCTCAGGTCTGCGGGCATCGTGGCCGCTGGGTCGGGTTCTTGCAGCGCACCAGCGCCTGGGATGCTGGAGGCGATCGCCTCCGTTCCCATCGTGCGCCCGTTCCGCCGCCGTCTGCTGGTTGCCACTGTGCTTCTGGGACTGGCGGGATGCAGCGGCCAATCGCCGCCCATCGAGCTGCAGCGCCTGCAAGCGGTGACGGATCCGCTGCTGGTGGCCAACAGGATCCAGTCCACGCCGATTCATTTCACCCTCCAACTCGGAGATTCCGCCGCTTTCTGGGCGCAGACCTCCGGCCTGTGCAAACCGAGCAACCCCGGGGATGAGGACGCCTGCTCCAACTGGTCCCACCACACTCCGGGCCCGAGCACCTCGGCCACCGAAGCGCAGGTGCAGCGGTTGGCGTATCTGATCGGCTCAGCGAACGCAATCACCTTTCCCCATGGCCTGATCGCTTTTGATCGCTCCTTCTTTCTGGAGCATCAGGACGATGACGCCGCCCTGCGCTGTGTGGTGGCCCATGAATTGACCCATTTCCTTCACCGTCACGCTTATCTCAGTGCCCGAGCCGAAGCGGATCGCCTGCGGCACCTGCCCAACGCCGAGAAGAAGAGGGCCCTGGCGGCCCTCTCCCAGGAGCAGGAACTGGCAGCCGATCGCAACGCGATGCTGATGGTGGCAGTTGCCGGTCATGATCCAGCAGCCTGCGTCCAGGAGCTGCAGCTCACCGCGGAGCTGGATGCCATGGTTCACCCGGACGATCCGCTGGGCACCCACCCTGGCCATGGACGTCGCCTCAAGGCAGCGCGCGACTACCTGAGCCAGCGTCTTCCGGCTGACCTGCGCCGCCGCCGTCAACAGCTGGCCCGAACCAGCCGAATCGAGGCTCGGCCCGTCTGGACCTGGAACCCCTCCGATCAGCTGTACACCGTGCGCACCCGACCGGGCCGGACCGGCGGCTGAGGCTGAGAGCGGAGGTGTAAGACTTCTCTGGCGCTTCCGAGCGGAGCGATGCATCCATCAGCGCGGGTTTGTGCCTGGTGCCGGTGCGCTGGACTGGGTGCCCTGATGGCCGTGGAGATGGCGCTCGCAGGCGATGCTGCCCGCACTGAATGCCCCAAGGGTGAGCAGGCTCAGGCAGGCGGTGATGGCTGCGGAGGTGGTTGTCTGGATCACGGCACGGAGGAAAGGAGAACCCTGGAATGACGAATGCATGGTCAGCCGTGGATGTCCTTGCACCCTAGGCACGTTGATCGGCGCTGTCAGCTGATGCATCTGCAACGGTTGACTGTGCTCAGAACGCAAAGAACATTGGCCGGGTTGGTGATTGTCATCGACATCCCTTGCACGCTGCAATGCGGTGGTGCTAAAAAATGGAAGTGAGTTGTTTTCCTCTATGCTGACTGGATCTGACCTGCTGGCCAA
>CAIXOZ010000153.1 GCA_903921295.1 uncultured cyanobacterium
ACCGCAGGTTCTGCATTGCCATGACTGGCACACCGGCATGATCCCGGGCTGGATGCACCAGGACCCGGACATCTCGACGGTGTTCACGATCCACAACCTCAAGTACCAGGGGCCGTGGCGCTGGAAGCTTGAGCGGATGACCTGGTGCCCCTGGTACATGCAGGGGGATCACACGATGGCCTCGGCCCTGCTTTACGCCGACCGGGTCAATGCCGTCTCGCCCACCTATGCCCAGGAGATCCGCACCGCTGAATACGGCGAGAAGCTCGATGGGCTGCTGAATTTCATCAGCGGCAAACTGCGCGGCATCCTCAACGGGATCGATGAAGCGGAATGGGACCCCGCCACCGATGCCAGCCTGCCGGCCCGCTTCAGCCCCACGGATCTTGCCCCCCGGGCCGAGAACAAGCGCGCCCTCCAGGAGCGGATGGGTCTGGCGGTGAACCCGGACACCTATCTGATGGGGATGGTGAGCCGCCTGGTCGATCAGAAGGGGGTCGACCTGCTCTTGCAGGTGGCCGATCGGGTGCTGGCCTACACCGACAGCCAGATCGTTGTGCTCGGCACCGGTGACCGGGGTTATGAGAGCGGTCTCTGGCAGATGGCCGCCCGCCATCCCGGCCGCTTCGCCGTCTTCCTCACCTACGACGACGCCCTCTCACGGCTGATCTACGCCGGCAGCGATGCCTTCCTGATGCCCAGCCGTTTCGAGCCCTGCGGCATCAGCCAGCTGCTGGCGATGCGCTACGGCTCGATCCCGATCGTGCGTCGGGTCGGCGGCCTTGTGGACACCGTGCCTCCCCACGATCCGCGCCGGCATCAGGGCACCGGTTTCGGCTTCGATCGCTACGAACCGATCGACTTCTACACCTCGATCGTGCGCTCCTGGGAGGCCTTCCGTCACCAGGAGAGCTGGCAGGAACTGCAGCGTCGCGCCATGACCCAGGACTTCAGCTGGGCCCGCTCCGCCCTGGCCTACGACGCCATGTACCGCGAGGTCTGTGGAGTCAAGGAACCGACCCCCTCCGCCGAGGACGTGGAACGCTTTTCTCAGGGCCAGGGTGCGGATCCGAGCCTGGAAGGCGCCCGTCCGAGTGAACCGCTCGGCCTGCGGGCTCTGTTCCGTAGGCGCACCAGCGAGGGCTGATGGGCGAGGAGCCCGGCTCCGATCTGCCAGCGCCGTATGTCAGTCCCTGGTCGCTGCTGCGCCAGGACCTGAGGGCTGTGATCGCCAGCCTGGCCCTCTCGTTGCGCGAGGGTCTGCGTCGCAATCGCGAGGGCGGCCTGCCGCGCCCGCGCTTCTGGCCGCAACCGCTCGCCCCCCTCTTCTGGCCGGTGCTGCTGCTGCTCGGCCTCGCCGCTCTGCTGGCCCTGGTGCTCTGCCTGGCCCGGCTGCTGCCGTCCCTGTCCGCCGCCCGTTCGGGGCCCACCCAGGACCCCATCATTTCCCCCTCCCCCCCGCTGGCGATGCCCGCCACCCCTGCCGCCCCCTCGGAGGTGGTGCCGGGCGGAGCTCTCCTGGCTCCATCGGCCACGGCAGCTCCACAGCCTGCGCCTGCGCCTGCGTCTGAGCCAAAGGAGGCTGCCGTTACGGCACGGACCCCGGAGCCTCCCAGCCCTGCCTCCAGCCAGGAGCTGACCCTGCTCACACGGTTCATCCGGCCAGAGAGCGAGGGACTGTTGCTAAGTGTTCAGCAGGATCCGGCCCGTTTCCTCCTCAGCCTGGTGGTGGCGGAGCCCTTTCTGGCCCTGGCACCGGCCCGTCAGCAGCATCTGGCAGATGACTGGCTGGAGCAGGCGCGGCTGCTGGGGTACGAGCAGCTGGAGCTGCTGGATCCGGCCGGATCCAGCCTCGGGCGATCGGCGCGCATCGGTTCCGGCATGATCCTGTTCACGTTGTCGGCCGGGGCCTGAAGCGATGCGACGCGAGCAGCTGGACCAGCTCTGGGGCGTGCCCGTCGGGGCGGGGGCAGAGATCTTGCCAGGCTCCCTTGGCCTCCCCTGCACCGATTCCCGGGCCCTGGCGCCGGGTTCGCTGTTTGTGCCGCTGGTCGGCGATCGTCATGATGGCCACCGGTTCCTGGCCGAAGCGGCGGCGGCCGGGGCCGTGGCGGCGCTCGTGCAGCGCGATCACCTGCCGGCGCTCGGCGATCCGGCCGGCTGGCCTCTGCCGGCCTGGCTGGTGCCGGACACCCTTCAGGCCTATCAGGACCTGGCCGGCCTGCATCGCCATCAGCTCACCGCTGCGGTGGTGGCGGTGACTGGATCAGCCGGTAAGACCACCACACGGGAACTGATCCGGGCCCTTCTGGCCCTGCGGGGGCCGGTGCTCGCCAGCAGCGGCAACGAGAACAACGACATCGGGGTCCCGCTGACCCTGTTGCGGGCCGAACCCTTCCATCGGGCGGTGGTGGTGGAGATGGGCATGCGTGGTCTCGGCGAGATCGCCCGGCTCAGCCGCTGCGCTGCCCCTGATCTGGCCGTGATCACCAACATCGGCACGGCCCACATCGGCCGCCTGGGCAGTCGAGAGGCGATTGCCCAGGCCAAGTGCGAGGTGGTGCAGGCGCTGAAACCGGAGGGTCTGGTGGTCATCCCGGCCGGTGATCCGCTTCTCGAGCAGGCCCTGGCTTACGTCTGGAGCGGTGCCATCCGGCGGGTGGCCCTCACCTCGGATCCGGAGCTGGCCGGCGCTCCCGCCGCCGATCTGCTGGGCGAGGTGATCGATCATCCTGAGGCGCCGGCCCTGCGCCTGGTCCGTGGCGGCGATGCCGGTGAGCTCCGTCTGCCCCTGGCTGGCCGTCACAACACCCGCAACCTGCTGCTGGCGCTGGCGGTGGCAGACCATCTTGATCCGATGCCGATCACAGCGGCGGAGATGGCGACCCTGACGCTCGACATCCCCGGTGGCCGCAGTCGCCTGGAAGTGATCGGCGGCATCGAGGTCCTTGATGAGACCTACAACGCCTCTCCGGAAGCGGTGCTGGCTGCTCTGGATCTGCTCTCCGCCAGACCCGGCCGCCGATTTGCCGTGCTCGGCACGATGCTGGAACTCGGGCCACAGAGTCTGAACCTGCACCAACGGGTCGCCGAACGGGCGGCCAGTCTGGGCCTGGATGGTCTGGTGATCGTTGACGCTGGCGCCGAAGGTGCGCGCATGGAGGCTGCCGCCCTCGGGCTTCCCAGGGTCACACGGGTCGCCACGGCCGCCGAGGCGCTCCAGCCGCTGCAGGCCTGGTTGCAACCGGGCGATCAGCTGTTGCTCAAGGCCAGCCGCGGTGTCGCCCTGGAGCGCCTGCTGCCGTTGCTGCGCCAGGCGTTCAAGGCCGGCTGACCGTCAGCGCTCCAGGGCCTGCTGCAGCCGGTCCCGGAACCGGAGGCTGCGTTTGAGGGCGAAATAGAGGCAGAGGCTGTTGATGAAACGCTCCGCCTTCGCTCCGTAGTGCTGGCGCAGGGTGGTGGCTGTCTGCCTGAGCCCCTCACGGATCGTTGCGCTGGCCCGGCCCGTGGCCTCCAGCCGGCCGATGTAGGTATGGATGCCGCGATGACGATCGTCGGCGAGATCGGCGTAGTCGTCGATCCACTGGGCCACGGCGGCCGCCTGGAGCAACGCCGCCCGGATCGGATCGTTGGCTCCCGTCGGATCCCCCTCTTCCGGGAGGCACAGACAGCGCAGCAGCAGAAACGACACTCCCCCCTTCAGGGCGGACACCCGCCGGCGTTCGTGCAGGCCCAGGGTGATGTTGCGCTCCGCGAGGCTGGCGAGCTGGGCTTCATTCATCCGCGCCATCCAGAGCAGCACCAAGCCCCGTCGCTCGGGAGTCTGCAGTTGCAGCCATTGGTCGAGCGCCTGGATCAGCGCCTCCCAGTTGGCAGCATCCTCCGTATGGGCGCCATGGTGTCGTAGCAGTGGAGCGAGGGCGCGCAGCGTCCCCCCCGTGCTCGCGGCGGTGGCCAGGCCCTGAGCGGTGGCCTCGGCCAACAGCCTGGCCTGCCGCGTCGGCCGTTGATCAAAGCAGCCGTCGTAGAGGGGAATGCAGGCGCCATACAGGGCCGCTGGCCGCAGCCAGGGGGTGCTGGCGCTCAGGCGCTCGGCGCTGGTTTCGGGCTGCAGTGCCATCAGCACGATGCAGTTGCGGGCATAGCGACGCAGCTCGGCCCGGCGGTGTTGATCGCCGTGCAGCAGCGGTTCCAGCTGGGATCGGGCGCTGTGCTCGGCCTGGAGGAACAACCCGAGCAACCGGAAGCAGCGCCAGGTGCGTGTCGGCAGCACCATTCGTGCCCGGAGCAGTTCGACGACGAACCAGCCGAGGCCGCCTGCCAGCAGCAGCGCCCGGCGCATCGGCTGCCAGCGCAGCAGGATCAGGCCCAGGCCAGAGCGGTTCAACAGCCTGGAACGGAGGCGGGGGGCCTTCAGCCGGAATCTCATCGTCGCTTGGTCGTGCTGGAGGCGCGGCCGCTCGCGCCGCCGGCCGGGGACGGGGACGGCTTTCGTTGCAGCATCATCACCCCCAGGACGATCGTGATCACCCGCTGCAGCAGCAGATCGGCGGTGGCCAGCAACACGCTCGCCGCCAGGGGGTGGCCGAGGCTGGTGAGCACCAGGGCCATGGCCAGCTCCGGTTGGCCGGCGGCCTGGGGCAGCAGCCGCACCTGGCTGAATACCCCGGCGGCGAAGGCGGCGGCACCGGCATCGAGCAGGGTGAGGGGCATCCCGAACGCGGTGGCCAGCAGCGCCAGGGAGAGGGCTGTGCAGCTCCAGATCGCGTAGCCCACCAGCGAGGTGTTGAACACGCTGGCGATCGGGATCGCGGCCAGGCCCGATCCAACCCGGCCCAACCCCGCCAGAAACGGCTGCAGCGGCAGCGCCATGGACCAGTCAGGGCCGCTGCAACGGAGCTCCACGGCCGCCAGTTCCTCAACGATGGCCCCAGTCCAGCGCCCGGACGGATGCCGTTGCCGCCAACGCCGGGCCGCCTGCACCAGCGTGAGCAGCAGCCCCCAGAGCAGCGTGCTGGCGAGGATCGTGGCAGCGGCGGCGATGGCGCTCAGCGTCAGGGCGGCGCCGGTCTGCGGATGCCTGGTGGCCAGGCCGTAGAGAATCACGAACCCGACCAGGCCGATGCCGAAGCCGGTGATCTTCTCCCAGAGCAGGCAGAGCAGCACCGGGGTGAGGGCGCTGCCATCGCGCCCCTGAATCCTGGAGATCCGCACCACTTCGCCCACGCGCACCGGCAGAAGTTCATTCATCAGCCGGCCGTGGGCCACGTCTTCGAGCGCCGCCAGCAGGGGTTGCTGCAGGCCGGCCACCCGGGCGATCTGTTGCCAGCGCACGGCCCGCAGCAGCGTGCAGGCCATCAGCACGGCAGCGCAGGCCATCAGGGTGCCCGGATGGGAGAGCAGCCGCTGCAGGCTGGTCGGGTCGTGGCTGAGGAGGGCGGCCAGCACCGCCAGGGGCAACAGCCGCACCAGGAGCAGCAGCCACCGGGAGGGGCGGCGATGGCGCCGCAGCTGCCAGGCCGCCCGCAGGTAAGCCGCCAGGAAGGTGATCAGATCGGTCTTGGAATCGCCGCTGCACCGTTCCACGGTTGTGATCGGCTGTTCCCGGAGGGCGAGGCCCCGCCCCCGCAGACAGGCCACCAGCTTCAGCATTCCCTCCCCCCGGCCGCTGACCAGGTCCTCGATCGCCAGGCCCTGCAGCGCTTCGCGTTCGACCAGGAAAAAGGAGCTGAAGCAATCGCGCAGGGGCACCCCGCTGATCAGGGCCACCAGGCGCGAGCCCAGCAGGCTCATCAGGGTCCGGATCCTGGAATAGGGGGTGGAGCCACCGGGCACGAAGCGCGAACCGACGATCAACTGGCCATGGCGGCGGGCCTCAAACAGGGCCAGCGCGTCCTCGCAGCGGTGCTGACCATCGGCGTTCAGGCAGAGAATCCAGCGGCCGCGGGCCTGGGCCAGCCCTTCGCCAACAGCGCCGGAAAACCCCCGGCCCTGTTGCCTCAGGCATCGCAGCTGCATCGTGGCCAGGGACGCCGGATCAGCCCAGGCCTGCTCCAGGGCGTCGATCGTGCCGTCGTCGCTGGCATCGATCACCAGCAGCTCCAGGCCAGGCTCCTGATCCGCGGCCGGCAGCCCGGGCCAGAGGCGGCCGAAGGCCTGGCGCAATTCCAGCGCCAGGCGCGGGGCATTGCGGTGCTCATTGCGCGTCGGCAGGACGATCGTCAGCAGGGGTGCCGGCTCAGCCATGGCGCTGTTGCTCCTGCCGCCAGGCCTGATGGCAGGCATCTGCCTCCAGCCACAGCCCCTCCAGCACCAGGGGCAGGCTCAGCGGCAGCAGACGCAGCACCAGGCGATCGCCCTGGAGGATCAGGGCCACGAGCCGGTAGAGCTTGGCGATCACCAGCAGCAGCCCCGCCGGGCTGCGGCAGATCCAGCGCAGCATCCGGTACTCCGGAGAGACGAAGGCGCCGAACAGGCCCTCCCGTTCCGCCTGGGCGGTGAGCTGGCCGAGTCCGGCGCCGATGAAGCGCCGGTGGCGACGGTAGTCCTCCCGATGCTGACGGCCGCAATGGCGAATGCTGGCTGTGGGATGGAGCTGCAGCTGGTGGCCAAGGCGACGCAGCCGCAGGTGCAGCAGCACATCTTCGCCCGCTTCCAGTTCCGGGAAGCCGCCCACCGCCTCCAGCAGCGATCGGCGGATGGACACATTGCAGGCCGGGGCGGTGACGGCGCCACCGCGGCGGCGCAGCCGGGTGGTGGCGAATTCCACCAGGGATTCGGCCTGGGCCACGAGGGTGTCGTTCTCCATCGGCAGCACCGGACCACTGACCACCGTCGCCCCGTCTTGATGGGCCTGGAGATGGCTGGCCAGGAACTGCGGTTCGGCCAGGCAGTCGGCATCCAGAAACACCAGCAGCTCGGCCCCACACAGGTGCATCGCCTGATTGCGGGCCTGGGCCGCCGACAGGCGCTGCGGGCTCACGGAGGTGAGGCGCCAGTGGGGAGGGAGCTGGGGCCATTGCGCCGACGGCGGCAGGGGAATGGGTCCGGAGTGCACCACCTGCACCGACCAGCGGCGGGGCCAGGAGGCGCCGTCGCGGTCGTCGCTGAGCGGCTCCTGCTCCGCCAGACTTTCGAGGGCGCGGAACAGGGCGGCGGGGTCGCCGTAGCTGGGAATGATCACGGCCATCTCGGCCACCGCTGCCGCCATCCAGCTGCCTCAGATGATCTTGAAGAAGTTGTGCCCCAGCCCAGGGCTGCGCTCCAGTGACCGCAGCATCCGTTCCGTCATGGGCCGGGACCCGAGCAGATCGCGGTGGCGTACACCGAAATAGAGGTTGGCGCCGAAGAGATCCCGCCAGCGGTTCTCGTAGGTGCTGGGCCGGCCCGAGAGGATCGCGGCGGCGGCGGCCCAGGCGGAGGCGAGCGCCAGGTGAATGCCCTGGGCGGTGAGTGGATCGCAGAAGCCGGCCGCATCGCCCACCAGGAGCCAGCCGGGGCCGCAGCGGGGTTGGTCGAGCTGGAAGACGTCGTTGCTGAAGGGAATCGACCAGCGGTAGGGGCTGAAGCTGGCGGCAGGCAGGCGGCGGGACTCCAGGAAGACCTGGAAGGCCGCCTGAATCCGCTCGCGATCTTCCAGCCGTCCCACCATGCCCACCGAGGAGCGCTCAGCCCGGTTGATCACCCAGGCGTAACCGAGCAGCGCCCCGAAGTGCAGCACCAGCGTGCCGGGCTCCCCCAGCGGTGGACCCCAGCCACCCTCCATGTGGCCGAGCTGATGCGGTTGGGGCGCCAGGCCGGCGGCACGGGCCACAAGGCTGCGCACGCCATCGGCGCCCACGATCAGGTCGTAGGTTCGCTCGCCCTGCCGGGTGCGCAGCCGCGGCTGGTCGCCGCCCAGCTCCACGGCCAGAACGCGCTCGGCGCGGTGGTGAACACCGGCGCGCACGGCCCCCTCCAGCAGGCTGCCATCCAGCTCGCGACGATCGATCGCGAGCGAAGGTCTCATCTGGCGTTGCTGGAAACGATGGCCGAAGGGGGTTCGCACCTCCAGGTCCGTGAGCCGATTGGCTGAGGGCAGAGCGGCGGCCTCCGGCACGTAGCGCAACGCTTCGGCGCTGAGCACACCACCACAGGGTTTCTCGCGCGGATGGCTCGGGTCGTAGAGATCGACCTCCACCCCTGCCAGGGCCAGGGCCCGGGCCAGGAAACCGCCGGCGGGGCCGGCACCGACCACGGCGATCTGTTGGATCGGCCCCTGGCTCATGGCACCGTGGCCGGCGCTGGCGTCGGGAAGACGGTGGCCAGATCGAGGAAGTCC
>CAIXOZ010000154.1 GCA_903921295.1 uncultured cyanobacterium
CTCTTCTTGCCTCTGCTGATGCCAGCTCCCCTTGCCCAGGCCCTGAGCCTTGCCCTTCCCCTCCTGGTGGTGGGACACAGGAATCCGGACACCGACGCCATCGCCGCCGCCATGGCCATGGCCGATCTGGAGCGACAGCTCGGCCGTCCAGCCCTGGCGATCGCCCAGGATCCCCCCAACCCCGAGACAGCTTATGTGCTGCAGCGCTGCAAGCTGCCGGCACCGCCGCTGCGCACCTCCGTCGGCAAGCATCCCGTTCTTCTGGTTGATCACTCGGATGCGGCGTTGGCTCCCGGTGACCTGAAGCCCTCGCAACTGGTGGGCATCATCGACCACCACAAGCTGGGGGGACTGGAGAGCGATGCGCCGTTGCGCGTGAGGATTGAGCCGGTGGGCTCGACCGCGACCCTGGTCACGGAGCTGTACCAACAGGCGGCCAGGCCGATCCCGGGACCGCTGGCCTGTGTCCTCCTCGCGGCGGTGCTGTCTGACACCCGAGGCTTTCAATCACCTACCACCACAGATCAGGACAGACGGGCCGCCGACGTGCTGGCCCCCCTGGCTGGGATCCGCAATCCGATGGGCTTCGCCGGCGCGATGTTGCAGGCGTATGCCAACGCCATGGCTGGCCGCAGCGATCTGGAACTGATCAGCACCGATTTCAAGCTCTTCAACATGGGCCCCCACCGCGTGGGGGTCAGCCAGATCGAGGCTCCTTCGATCGCCTTTGTGCTGGAGCGTCGCCACAGCCTCCTGGCTGCGATGCAGGCCGAGCGCCAGCGCCTCGGCCTGCAGACGTTGTTGTTGATGGCCACCGATGTGCCCCGCCTCGGCACCGAGCTGTTCGTGGTGTCCAGCGATCCGGCAACTGTTGAACGCGTTTTTCAGATCCGTCTTCGTGATGGTTCTGCATGGGTTCCCGGCCTGATCAGCCGCAAACGTCAGCTGGTGCCTCCGCTGCAGGCTGCCCTGCGCTGACCTGACCCAGGAGCAGCTCAGAACTGGAGCGCGTTCAGGCTTTCCAGCCAGATCACCCCGCCTGGATAGGCCTGACGGGGCAGGTCCTCAGGCGCCACCACATGCACCAGGCAGCCCGCCCGGGCGGCGGCCGTGGCGCCAGCCGGCGAATCCTCAAAGGCCCAGCAGTGCCGAGGTTCAACACCGAGACGTTCGGCGGCCAGAAGAAACACATCCGGCTCCGGCTTCCCGGCCCGGAGGGCCGGGTCGTCCCCGTGCACCCGCACCGTGATCAGCCCCAGCCAGGGATGGGGGGTGCTCTTGTGGGCGACGGCGGCGCTGGAGCTGCTGGTGGCCAGAGCCATCGGGATTCGTAGGGCGGCACAGCGCTCCAGCAGCGATCGCGCGCCCTCCATCGGTGGGGCCTGAAGCATCAGGGCCTCTGCGATGGGCTGGCGCACCGCCAGCAGCGCTTCCACCGATGGCACCGGCAAGGCGGCGGCACCGATCCAGTGGCGTACCTGCTCGGCGCAGTCGAGGCGGCGCCGGCCCCGCAGCTGCAGCAGCTGCTGACGCGAAAGGGCGGCGCCGAAGTGACCGGCAGCCTCCTGCCAGGCCTGGCCATGCAGGGGCTCGGTATCGAGCAACAGACCGTCGAGGTCGAACAGGCAGGCGGAGGGTCGGGTCATGGCCGGCGCAGGGTCGGTGCAGCGCGGGTGGCTGAAGTCTGTCAGGCAGGCGCACGCCCGGTTGCTGCGGGGGCTGCAGGTCGTTGCAGGCCTGTGCTGGCTGGGCGCTGCCGCACTGGTCGGCGATGGCCGTTCTGATGGGGGCAGCGGCCTGTCTCAGTCGGTGCGATCCCAGCGTCGGTGGCGGATGCTGCCGTCCAGCTGCGCTTGAATGGCGCCCACGCCCGAGCCTGCTTCCCTTCCGATGACCGACGCGTCGAATGCTGCTGCCCCCGCATCGGTGACGATCGAATCGGTGCTGCAGGAGCAGCGTCTGTTTCAGCCGCCTGCAGCGCTCGCTGCCGAGGCGGCGATCGGTTCGCTTGCGGCGTATCAGGCCTTGTGGGATCGCGCCGCGGCGGATCCCGAGGCCTTCTGGGGGGAAGCGGCCCGCCGGGAGCTGCACTGGTTCGAGCCGTTCCAGACGGTGCTCGACTGGAGCCACCCGCCCTTTGCCCGCTGGTTCGAGGGGGGCACCACCAACCTCGCCTACAACTGCCTCGATCGCCATCTCACGGGTCCCCGGGCTGACAAGACGGCCCTGATCTGGGAGGGGGAGCCGGGCGACTCACGCACCTTCACCTACCGCCAGCTGCACGCCGAGGTGTGCAAAGCCGCCAATGCGCTCAAGGCGCTGGGCATCGGCAAGGGGGATCTTGTGGCGCTCTACATGCCGATGGTGCCGGAGGCGGCGATCGCGATGCTGGCCTGCGCCCGCATCGGCGCCCCCCACTCGGTGGTGTTCGGCGGTTTCTCGGCCGATGCCCTGCGCGATCGCCTCAATGATGGTGAGGCGAAGCTGGTGATCACCGCCGACGGCGGCTTCCGCAAGGACAAGCCGGTGCCGCTGAAGCCGGCGGTGGATGAGGCCCTGGGAGTCCATGGCGGCGCTCCGAGCGTGGCGCATGTGCTGGTGGTGCGTCGCCTCAATGGCGCCGGTGGCGATTGCGCCATGGCCGAGGGCCGTGATGTGTGGTGGCCGGAGCTGGTTGATGGCCAGAGTGCCGCTTGCCCGGCCGAGCCGATGGCGAGCGAAGACCGGCTGTTCGTGCTTTACACCTCAGGCTCCACCGGCAAGCCGAAGGGGGTGGTGCACACCACGGCTGGCTACAACCTCTGGGCCCATCTCACCTTCCAGTGGATCTTCGACCTCAAGGAGAACGACATCCATTGGTGCACGGCGGATGTGGGCTGGATCACCGGCCACAGCTACATCGTCTATGGCCCGCTCTCCAATGGCGCCACCACGGTGATGTACGAGGGAGCACC
>CAIXOZ010000155.1 GCA_903921295.1 uncultured cyanobacterium
ACCGTTGATGGCACCGCCCTCCCGCAGGTGACGCACCAGGGCGCGGGTGTCGATGCCGCAGATGCCCACCACCTGGTGCCGCTCCAGCCAGGCCTGCAAACTCCCCTGACTACGCCAATTGCTGGCCACCGGGGCCAGCTGCCGGGCGATCACGCCACGCACATGGGGGCGATCAGCCTCCTGATCCAGTTCATTCACCCCGGTGTTGCCTAGCTCCGGATAGGTGAAGGTGACCAGCTGCCCCGAATAACTGGGGTCGGTGATCACCTCCTGATAACCGGTCATGCCGGTGTTGAACACCACCTCACCGATGCTCGTGCCCGTGGCCCCGAAGCCGAACCCGCGCAGCACCGTGCCGTCGGCCAGCACGAGCAGGGCGGAAGGACTGGAGACCGTCGGCTCGCTCACGGGGTCCTGCAGGGCGGAGATGACTGAATCATCCCCCAACGGGGGGTTGGGGCAGGGCGGCAGCCAGGGCCTGCAGGCGCTGCCAGGGCTCAGCGGCCGCCAGGCTGCGCCGGGCCAGGGCCAGACCATCGGAGAGATCGTCGCAACGACGGGCGGCCCAGAGCACCAGGGCGGTGTTCAGGGCCACGACCTCGGTATGGGCCGTGGGCCCCTGACCGCGCAGCACCGCCTCGAGCTGGCGGGCATTGGTCTGGAGATCGCCGCCGGCCAGGGCCGAGATCGGCGCCGGCGTCAGGCCGAGCGCTGCGGGATCGAGGCGTTCGCCGCGGATCTCGCCCCCTTCCACCAGGAGCAGGTCGTTGACGCCGGACAGGGAGGCCTCATCGAGACCACCATGGCCGTGGACGACCACCGCCCGTTCCAGGCCGAGGCGGGCGAGGGCCTCGGCCATCGGTTCGAGCAGGTCGGGGCGGGCGACGCCGAGCACCTGGGCATCGGGGCGGAGCGGATTGACCAGGGGCCCGAGCAGGTTGAACACCGTGCGCACCCCGAGGCTGCGGCGCAGCGGAGCCAGACCCACCAGGGCGGGATGCCAGCCCGGGGCGAAGAGGAAGGTGACCCCCACCTGCGGCAGGGCCTCGATCACAGCCGCCGCCGGAGCCTGCAGATTCAGGCCGAGGGCTTCGAGCACATCGGCGGAACCGACGCGGCCGCTGGCACTGCGGTTGCCGTGCTTGGCGACGTGGGCGCCGAGGGCCGCCGCCGTGAAGGCAACGGCGGTGGAGATGTTGAAGGTGTCGGCGCCATCGCCACCGGTGCCGCAGGTATCGACCAGGAAGCGATCGGGACGGTGCCCGGGCAGCGGGCAGGCCTGACGCAGCACCGCCGCCATCGCGGAGAGCTCCTCACCATTCACCCCCTTGGCCCGCAGGGCCGCCAGCAGGGCACCGGTGAGCACCGGCGGAATCTCCTCGGCCAGCCAGCCCTGCATCAGGGCGGTGGCTTCATCATGGTGCAGCGAATGGCCCTGGAGCAGGGACTCGAGCAGGGAAGACCAGGAGCGGATCGAGGACATTGTTCAGGGTGCTGCTGGCCGGCATCGTTAGGGCCGTCCCATGATGCTCAGTCGGCATCGGCGGTGTCGAATCCGGAACCGACCGCCTGCTCCCGGGGCTGGGCGCCGGGGCGGAAGCCAGCTGCCCAGATCTCGCGGGTGCGGCGATGCAGCTCCTCGAGCTCCAGGCCCCAGAGCCTCAGGGTCTTCTGCAGGTCGTCCTGGAGATCCCGGGCGCCGGGGAAGCCGCGGTAGCGGCTGATCAGCCGGGCCAGATCGACGAGATGCTCCGGTGCCGGCACTTCAGTGGCCAGCAGCCGATCCACCAGATCCCGGTCTGTGTCGTAGAGGGGATGGGCCTGACTGTCAGCAGGGGCGGCATCGATCTTGCTGGCCTCGGAAGCCATCGGGGTCAGGCGCGGGTCACCACCCTGACAGGGAGTCCGTAGGTTGGATGGCACTGCCTGAACGCATGGCCCCGCTCCGCCTTGATCTGATCGGCCGTTACCTGCGCCCGCACCGCCGCACGGTGCTGATGGGGATGGCGGCGCTGGTGGTGGTCAACCTGCTGAGCGTGTCGATTCCGCTGCTGGTCCGGCATGTGATCGATGACCTGCAGGAGGGGTTCAGCCTGCAGACGCTCTGGCGTCAATCGGCCTGGATTCTGGTGCTGGCCACGGTGATGGGCGGGGTGCGCCTCCTGTCGCGGATGCTGGTGTTCGGGGTCGGGCGACAGGTGGAGGCCGATCTCAAGCAGCGGATCTTCGATCACCTGCTGCGCCAGGAGCCCGGATGGGTGCAGAGCACCGGCAGCGGCGATGTGATCAGCCGCGCCACCAGCGATGTGGAGAACGTGCGGCGCCTGCTCGGTTTCGCCGTGCTCAGCCTCACCAACACCGCCCTGGCCTACGCCCTCACCCTGCCGGCAATGCTGGCGATTGATCCGTGGCTGAGTCTGGCGGCGGTAGGTCTCTACCCCCTGATGCTGGCGGTGGTGGGCCTGTTCGGCGGGCGGATGATGCGCCAGCAGCGCAGCCAGCAGGACTCCCTGTCCGGCCTGAGCGACCTGATCCAGGAGGACCTCTCCGGCATCAGCGCGATCAAGATCTACGGCCAGGAGCCGGTGGAGCACCCGGCCTTCGCCCAGCGCAACCGCCGCTACCGCGATTCCGCCCTGAAGCTGGCCCGCACCCGCAGCACACTCTTCCCGCTGCTGGAGGGGATCTCCTCGGTGAGCCTGTTGCTGCTGCTGGCCCTGGGCAGCGGACAGCTCGCGAGCAAGACGCTGAGCATCGGCGATCTTGTGGCGCTGATCCTTTATGTGGAGCGGCTGGTCTTCCCGACGGCACTGCTGGGATTCACCCTCAACACCTTCCAGACCGGCCAGGTGAGCCTGGAGCGGATCGAAGCCCTGCTCAGCCGCACGCCGGCGATCCGTTCGCCGCAGC
>CAIXOZ010000156.1 GCA_903921295.1 uncultured cyanobacterium
AGGCCAGGCCCACAACATCAACGCCGACACCGTCGCCGGTGAACTGGCAGCCTCGCTCCAGGCCGAGAAACTGATCCTGCTCACCGATACCCCCGGCATCCTGCGGGACCGGCAGGACCCCAGCACCCTGATCCGCCAGATCACCCTGGCCGGGGCGCGGGATCTGATCCGCGAAGGCGTCGTGGATGGAGGCATGACCCCCAAGACCGAATGCTGCATCCGTGCCCTGGCCCAGGGCGTGGCCGCTGCCCACATCGTCGATGGGAGGGTTCCCCATGCGCTGCTGCTGGAGGTGTTCACCGACGCCGGCATCGGCACGATGGTGGTCGGCAGCCAGCGGGATCTGATCAAGCCGCCGGCGGTCCCCGGCCATGGCTGAAGGCGCCTTCGACGCTGAGGGCATCGCAGCGACGCCCGAAAGCGATCCCTTGGAGCAGCAAGCGACGCTGCAGATCGCGCGCATCGCCCTCGAGCGCGGCGACTATGGCCAGGTGCTGCGTCAGCTCGAGCCCCTCTGCGCCAGCGAGCCCGGCCGCAGCCCCCTGGGTGGCGAGGTGCGGATCCTGATGGCCACGGCCCTGCTCGGCCAGGGGCAGCCGGAACGCGCCATCAGCCTCTGCCGGCAGTTGCGGGGCTGCGCCGATGCGGAGCTGCGACGCCAGGCGCGGGACCTCGAGGAGGTGCTGCAGGCCCCAGGGCTGGAACGGCCGAAGGAGTGGTCGCTGACCCTGCCAAGCCTGGGAACGCTCGAATCAACGCCATCCGGCCTTCTGGGCATGGCCGCCAGGCGTCGCCGCCGCCGCAAGGACGACGAGGAGCCACCGCCGCCACCGGTTGGGCGCACCCGGGCCCCGATCGGGTTCGCGGTGGCGGTGACCCTGGTGCTGGTGCTGCTGACAACCCTGCTCAGCGGCTGCATTCGCATCAGCACCGATGTGGCGTTCCCAGCGCCCGGGCGCCTGCAGATCAGTGAGGAGCTGAGCAGCCGCTCCGGACTGCTGCTTCCCTGGCAACGACAACTGCCGGCGACCCTGGAGGAGACGCTGGCGACGCCTGGGCTTCGCCTGGTGGAGGCGGGAGCCGGGGCCCGACCAGGAAGCCTGACCCTGCGATCCAGCGTGCTGCCGGCCCGCCAGGCTCTCGAGCTGATTGCGGGCAGCATCAGGGTGGCCAGCGGCCTGGTCGATCTGCCGCTGCCGGCGCCGACCTTGCACTGGCATGAGCAGAACTGGCTGATCGGCGTGCAGCAGCACTTGAGCCTGGAGCTCGACCTGGATGACCTCCAACCCCTCCCTGGGCTGGAGCTGACCCTGGTGCTGCAGGACACCTCGCTACGGGCGATCCGCATCGCCGAACCGCAGGCACCCGAGGCCAGCCAGCAGGGCGTGGTCTGGTCCCTGACCCCTGGAACACTGAACCGCCTGGACCTGCGCTGCTGGCGCTGGAGCCGACTCGGCCTCGGGGCCGTGGGTGTGGCCCTGCTGCTGCCGGCGGCGCTGCTGCTGCAACGCCAGCGCCGCCGGGCGGGCTTCGGATGGCCGGAACTTCCGGCCTGATCCGAGTCGGCCGCTCGGCCACCGTTCAGAGCTGAAGAGGATCCGGATCGATGGTCAGGCCCACTCCTGCCGGCAGGGCCTGACGCAGATCCGCCTCCGGAGGCAGAGGCAGAGCGGCTCCACAGGGGCCGTGCAGAAGGATCTGCCAGCGGCTTCGCCCTGCCACCCTCGCCACAGGCTCCGGGGCCGGACCAAGCAACCACCAGGCCTCAGCCGCCACGCGCGGCCGGATCCGCTCCGCCAGGGCCGCTGCGGCGGTGGCCGTGAGGCTGGCCGCCGGCCCTGAGATCCGCAGCAGACAGGCCCGCTGAAAGGGCACCAGAGAGGACGCGCGGCGCAGGGCCAGCTCCTCCTCCAGGAAACGGCCATAACGTCCATCCACGAGGTGACGGATCACGGGATGGTCCGGGGCGTAGGTCTGCACCAGCACCTCGCCGGGCCGATCGCCGCGGCCAGCGCGGCCGGCGAGTTGCAGCAGCAACTGCAGCCCCTGCTCGGCCGCCCTCAGATCCGGACGATGCAACAGGCCATCGGCCGCCAGCACCGCCGCCAGGGTCACCGCCGGCAGGTCCATGCCCTTGGCCAGCATCTGGGTCCCCACCAGCACATCGGCCTCGCCGGCGGCGAACCGCTCCAGCAGGCGACGGTGGCCATCACGACCTCGGGTCGTGTCGCGATCAAAACGCAGGACCCGCAGTCCCTCGAGCTCCGTCATCAACTGGTCCATCACCCGCTGGGTGCCGGCGCCAAACGGCTTGTAGGCGGTGGATCCGCAGTGGCTGCAGCGATCACCGAGCTCCTGGCGGTGGTTGCACCAGTGGCAGCGCAACCACTGGCGCTCGCCGACCCGATGCACCGTCAGAGAGACATCGCAATGGGGGCAGACCACGGCCTCACCGCAGCTGCGACAACTGAGGAAGGTGTGGTAACCACGGCGGGGCACCAGCACCACCGCCTGTTCACCGCGCTCCTTGAGGGCCTCGAGCCGACCGATCAGGGCGCGGCTGAGCAGCCGTCGATGGCCTTCCGCCAATTCATGGCGCATGTCCACCACCCGCACGGGCGGCAGGGGGCGGGCGCCGATCCGCTCCGGCAGAGACAGCAACCGAACCGGCCCGCCGGATTGGGCGCGCCACCAGGTTTCCAGCGACGGGGTGGCACTGCCGAGCAACAGTCGGCCGCCCTGCATGGCGATCCGCAGCCTGGCCACCTCGCGGGCGTGGTAGCAGGGCATCGGACTGTCCTGCTTGTAGGAGCTGTCGTGCTCCTCATCGAGCACGATCAGTCCGAGCGGCGAGAGTGGCAGGAAGACCGCTGAACGGGTGCCGATCACGACCAGGGGAGGACCCGCCCGGGCCGCCAGGGCCGCGCGCCAGGCCCTGAGGCGCTCCGCATCACCAAGCCCGCTGTGGTACTCGAGAACGCGACCGGGAAAGCGCTGACGGAAACGATCCAGCAACTGAGGCAGCAGGCCGATTTCAGGAGCGAGCACGAGGGCATGGCACCCCCGCTGCAGCTCCGCCGCCACCGCCTGCAGATAGACCTCGGTCTTACCGGCTCCGGTCACGCCCCAGAGCAGCAGCTCGCCGCCATCCCCTGAGGCCTGGATCCGTTGCACGGCCTCCGCCTGGGCGGGATTGAGCTTCGGCCAGAGGGCGGAATCAGAAGGGCTGTCGGCGACGCCACCGGCATCGCCGCGTTCCTCAGGACTACC
>CAIXOZ010000157.1 GCA_903921295.1 uncultured cyanobacterium
CTTCAATCTGCTGCGCCTCGATACGGCTTCCAACGCCAGCGTCTCGAATGGAACCAGCAACGTTAACAACAACGATCTGGTTTATATCGATCGCCTGTACTACCGTTTCCCGCTCAGCAATGAGTTTACGGCGGTGATCGGTGCCAAGGGTCGCAACACCGAGTTTCTGGCGATTCAGCCCAGCTTCTACAACGGCGGCATCCTCGATGCCTTCACCACCAACGGCGCCCCCGGCACCTACAACAAGGCCACCGGCGCCATCGCCGGTCTGATCTGGAAGCAGAAAGTGGCCAAGGGCCAGCCTTATGTCGGTGCTTCGCTTAACTACGTGGCCGTGAACGGAGCCAACGGCAACCCTGGTTCCATTAACTCCGCCAATACCGGCGGTGGCCTCTTCGGGGATACCAGCCAGGCCAACCTCAGCTTCCAGGTTGGTGTCGCCGCTCCCCAGTGGGCCTTCACGGCTGCTTACCGCTATGGCAGCTGCGGTCAGGCTGAGTCCCGCAACGGCACCACCATGGCGGTCGGTTCCCTGGCTTGCAGTACAACAACAGGTGGCATCACAGCGAACTCCAGCAACTATGCGCTCACCGCTGCCTGGCAGCCCGCCACCGGTGGCACCTGGGTGCCTTCGATCAGCTTCGGCTGGGGTCTGAGCAGCATCACGCCTGCTTCCACCAATACCGTTACGGCCAACACGACGAGCAACGTCAGCCAGAGCCAGTCCTGGACGACCAGCTTCCAGTGGACCGATGCCTTCGTGAAGGGCAACGCCGCCGGCTTCGCCTTCGGCCAGCTCTCCTACGCCACGGCTCTGGTCAACGGGGCTACCCCCAACGACGCCGGCTACGCCTTTGAGTGGTGGTATCGCTTCCAGGTCACCGACAAGATCACCGTCACCCCGGCGATCTACTACCTCAGCAACCCCGGTGGCCAGGCCACCACTGGCACTGGCACCACCGCAAGCGCTTCTGCCAGCGTCTGGGGCGCTTTGGTGCTGACCCGCTTCAAGTTCTGATCGCGTGGGCCGGCTCCGGCCGGCCTCAGCGTTCAGGCACGTGGCCGGCTTGTCGCCGGCTTCCAGGGTGTTCCTGCAGGGCCATGGGGTTCCCTGGCCTTGCACCCCCTCCGTCCATCAGCGGCGAGCACTCCTCACCTCCCCTCGCCAGCTCCCACACACAGCGCTTCAGCCTCCCGCTCGGGGGGCTTTTTTGTTGGCGCTTGATCCCTCAACAGGCCCCGATCGACCCTGGCGGTGCCAGCACCGGCAGCTTGCCGGCCTCCCCTCGTTCAAGGGGGCCCTGCCCCGGCGTGGGGGATCCCATGGCTGCTGCCTCAGCGGCTGGCGGAGGCTGTTGCGCCTCGTCGCTGATGATGGAGCCATCTGCGCGCTGCTCTCTGGCTGTGCCTTCCGGATCCAGCGATCCCTACACCGTGCTCGGTGTCAGCTCCCGGGCCAGTGCCGAGGAGATCAAGGCCGCCTACCGGGCCCTGGTGAAGCAGCACCACCCGGATGCCGGCGGTGACGCCACCACCATTCTGGCCCTCAATGCCGCCTGGGAGGTGCTCGGCGATCCGGAGGCCAGGCGCCTTCACGATCGCGGTCGCCAGGGCAATGCCTCGACGGCTGCCGATGGTGGTGCCTGGACGGCTGGAGGCACGGGTTCAGGTCGCCCATCCGCAGGGCGCAGCCGTGCCCCGGGTGGCGCCACGGTGGTCGACCGCGACAGCCAGCTGCTGCAATGGCTGCAGCAGGTGTACAACCCGATCGATCGGCTGCTGGCCCAGGTGATCAATCCGTTCCCAGCCCAGCTGCGCGAGCTCTCGGCCGATCCTTACGACGATCAGCTGATGGAGGCCTTCTGCACCTTTCTGGAGCAGAGCCGCCGCCGCCTTGAGACCGCCGAAACCCTTTATCGCTCCCAGGCCTGCCCGGCGGCGATCAGCGGCTTCAGCCTCAGCCTCTACCACTGCTTCCGTCAGGTGCAGGAAGCCGTGGCTGATCTGGAGCGCTACACGCTCGGCTACGTCGATTCCTATCTGCGCGATGGGCGTGAGATGCTGCGCGAGGCCAAGCGCCTGCGCACGGATCTGCATGCCCAGCGCCGCCAGCTTGAGCTGGTCTGATCAGCCTGGGTAGGGCTCCAGCTGATCGAGCCGCAGCCAGACATCCGGCACCGGCCGCCGCAGCCGCACCTGCGCATGCTCGCCTTTCAGGGCCAGGATCTCAGCGGGGCCTTCCAGCAGATAGTCAGGGGGCGTGGGATCGCTGGCCCCAGCCTCCAGACTGCCCTGGTAGCGGGCCAGGTTCAGGCGCACCAACGAGCCCTTGCGCAGGGCGGGAGCGCTCTTGGTGGCGGGGCTGTCCGCAGCCGGGGTGTCAGCCATGGCGGTGAAAGCGTTCGGCCCAGGCTAGGGCCCCGGGCCCGGGCTCAGGTCGGCCGTTATTGCCGGAGCACAAGGGCTGGATCTGGTTAGCCTTCATCGCTCTTCCCCTCAGCGTTGATGCGACTGCTGCTGATCGGCTGCACCGGTTTTGTCGGCCGGGCCCTCGTGCCGGCGTTGCTCGAACGCGGCCATACCCTCACCGTGCTCAGCCGCCGCGCTGCCCCCCTGCCGGCCTTCCAGGGCGCCAGGGGACTGCGCTGGTTGCAGGGTGATCCGGCCGAGGCCGTCACCTGGCAGGAACCCACCCTGCTCTCTGCCCTCGCCGATGCCGACGGGGTGGTGAACCTCGCCGGTGAACCGATCGCCGAGCAGCGCTGGACGCCGGAACATCGTCGTCGCCTGTTTGACAGTCGCGTTCGCAGCACCGAGGGTCTGGTGGCGGCCCTTCAGGCCCTGAGCGCGCCGCCGTCCGTGCTCGTCAACGGTTCAGCGGTCGGCTACTACGGCACGAGCGAGCAGGCCAGCTTCGAAGAGGCCAGCCCCGCCGGCGACGACCTGCTCGGGGCCCTGTGCGTGGCCTGGGAGGCGGCAGCCGATCAGGCGCCGGCGGCCACCCGGGTCGTGAAGCTGCGCACCGGCATCGTGCTGGCCGCGGATGGCGGTGCCCTCGGCAAGATGCTGCCGATCTTCCGGGCAGGTTTCGGCGGCCCGATCGGCAACGGTCGTCAGTGGATGAGCTGGATTCACCGCGACGATCTGGTGGCGATCGTGATCGCCGCCCTCGAGAACAACGCCTATGCAGGCGTCTACAACGCCGTGGCGCCGGCTCCAGCCACGATGGCCCAGTTCTCGGCGAGCCTCGGGCGCACCCTCGGGCGACCGAGCCTGCTGCCGGTCCCCGGACCGATCCTGCAGCTGCTGCTCGGCGATGGGGCCCAGGTGGTGCTCAAGGGGCAGCGGGTGTTGCCCCAGCATCTGCTTCAGCAGGGCTTCGTCTTCCGCTACCCCGAGCTCACCGCTGCCCTCGCCGCTGCCACCACCCCAGGATCCCGCTGAGGATCGCGGCCCCCATCAGCAGACCGATGGCGGGGGTGAAGAGCGGTTCCCAGAGACTCTGAAACAGGGTCAGGGGACCGTCCAGCTCGCGGCTGTGCAGCAGCACGGCCACCCCGAACCAGAGGGCCCCGGCGATGACCACGAACACATCGATCACCAGCAGGGTGTCGATCAGGTTCTTCAGGCGCCGGCCGAGGCTGAGCGTTGGCGTGGGCAATGACGTTGGCGTTGGCGCCGTCACCGGCTCGGCCCCGTTGGCGCCACCCGCCAGAGGGGCAGCAGGCTGATCGGAGGAGGGCATCGGCGCTGGCGCTGAACGGGGGGACAAGACAATCCGTCCGCCGGAGAGTGGCGGGCTGATCCTGTGCCCAAACCTAAGGTTGGCGCAGCCGCCCTGCACCGTGCCCCAACCCCGAGCGCCCCGGATTCTGCTGATCAGCAACGGTCACGGTGAGGATCTCAATGGTGGGCTGATCGCCGATCAATTGCTGGCCCTGCGCCCCGATCTGGAGCTGCAGGCCCTGCCGATCGTCGGCGATGGCCAGGCCTACCGCCGTCGCGGCATTCCCCTGCTGCATCAGGGGGCTGCATTGCCGTCCGGCGGCATGGTCTATCAGGGCCTCAACCTCTGGCGCGACCTGGCCGCCGGCCTGGTTCAGCAGACCATCCTGCAGTTCTGGGTGGCCTGGCGACGCGGTCGTGAGGCCGATCTGGTGCTCTGCATCGGGGATCATGTGCCGATGGCCTTTGCCTGGCTCACCGGCCGGCCGGCGGTGGTGTTCCTGGTGTCCACCTCCAGCCATTACGAGGGGCGGCTGCGTCTGTCTGCCTTCAGCCGCCGTTTCTGCCGCCGGCCGGCGGTGCGGCTGGTGCTCACCCGCGATGTGTTCACCGCCCACGATCTGCAGGAGCAGGGGCTGAGCCGGGCCCGTTTCTGTGGCTACCCGATCATGGATCTGGCGCCCGCGGCGGTGACCTCCGAGGTGCCTCCCCTGCAGATCCCGGCTGGAAGCACCGCGATCACCCTGCTGCCCGGCAGTCGATTTCCGGAGTGCCTCCACAACCTGCTGCTGCTGGCGCGGCTCTGTGCGGCGCTGGAGCGCCAGGATCCCGATCGGCGCTGGTGCTTTCATGCCGCCGTGCTGCCGGGCACCGAAGGCAGGGAGCTGCGGGCGCTGGCGGCGGCGATCGGTTGGAGCCTGGAGCCCGGGCGACTCGTGTCGGGCGAGGGGCGGGTGCAGCTGCTCCTGCGCAGTGATGCCTTTGCGCCGATCCTGCGCAGCAGTGACCTGGTGCTGGGCATGGCCGGCACCGCCGTCGAGCAGGCGGTCGGTCTCGGCAAACCCGTGGTGCAGATCCCTGGCCGTGGACCCCAGTTCAGCTATGCCTTCGCGGAAGCGCAGATGCGCCTGCTCGGTCCGGCGGTGTTCACCGTGGGCACAGGTCCTGCCGGGGAGGCGGAACTGGAGCAGGCGGCCCGCCTGAGCCTCGAGCTGCTGGCCGATCCGGAGTTGCCGGAGGGTTGCGCCGCGGTCGGCCTGGAGCGGGTCGGGCCACCGGGCGGCTCCCGCGGCATCGCGGCAGCGGTGCTGGAGGCCCTGCGCTCTTGAACGGTCTGTGGGGCTGGCCTCAGCCCTCCAGCCAGGTCTTCACCTTCTGCAGTGCCGTCCAGCCCGGGCGACGCCCGAGGCCATCGTTGATCGCCTCATCGAGCTCGCTGGCGAGCTCCGGGGCCAGCACCTTCACCCGCTTCACCAGGTCGATGTGCTCCCGCACGCCTTTGGCACCGGTTTCGAGCATCGCCACGCTCAGGTTGATCCGGGCCTGGGGATCCTGAGGGTTGAGGCGCACGGCCTGCTTGGCGGAGCGCAGGGCCGCGATCGGCTGATCGTTGAGCAGCTGCAACCAGGCGAGGCAGGTCCAGCCGGCCGAGTGCCGGGGAGCCATCTGGGTGAGCGCCTCGAATTCCGGCACCAGCTCGGAGGCGGGCAGGCCCTGCTGGTAGCGGCCCAGGGCCTGGTTGAAGAGGTCTTCGTAGGAGCCTGGCTGAATCTCCTGCTCGGCTGTGGTCCCGGAGCCGGCCTCAGCGCTGGTGGCCTCCGCGGCGTTCGCCTCGGGGGTGGTGGTGGGGCTGCTCGAGGCCGTCATCGGGTGCGTCTGGTCGTGCTGCCCTCAGATTGCCACCCCACCGGGCGTCAGGCCCGGGCCTCAGACGGCGAAGGAGCTGCCGCAGCCGCAGGTCTGGGTGGCGTTGGGATTGGTGAAGTTGAAGCCGCCACCGATCAGGGCGCTGGAGAAATCCAGCTGCATCCCATAGATGTACAGCAGGCTCTTCGGATCACACACCACCTCAAAGCTGGGGGCGCCGGCCGGTTCGTAGGTGTAGCGCTCGTCGTCGCTGCGGATCGCGTCTTCCGTGATGAAATCCATCGTGTAGCTCATGCCGCTGCAGCCGCCGGAGCGCACCCCCACCCGCAGCACCTGGCCGTTCTGCTGCTGCATCAGGGCCGCCAGCTGGGTCATGGCCGGGGGGGTGATCAGGATGCCCTTGCCATCGCGAGCGGTGTGAGCCAGAGCGCTCGCTTCGCCGGTCGCGTTGCTGGCTGTCTCGCCGGCCGCGTTGCTGGCTGTTGTATTGGCCGCGTTGCTGGCGGTGCTGGTGCTGCTGGCCATGGACCCTCGGGCGGTGGTCTGGTCGGGGAGTCCAGACCGCTTCTTCGCCACTTTATGGAGATCGGGGCGACCGCGCCGATCCTGCCGCCGGCCGGTTCCCCCCACCCGGCGGTCACGGCCTCTCCATAGAGTCGGTGCCATTCAGGGAGTGAACGGGTGCAGGTCGCCATCGTCGGTGCAGGATTGGCCGGTCTGGCTGCAGCGGTGGACCTGGTGGAAGCCGGGCACCAGGTCGATCTCTATGAGGCCAGGCCGTTCTTCGGCGGCAAGGTCGGCAGCTGGGTGGATGAGGGCGGCAACCACATCGAGATGGGGTTGCATGTCTTCTTCTTCAATTACGCCAACCTTTTTGCACTGATGCGCAAGGTGGGGGCGATCGAGAACCTCCTGCCCAAGGATCACACCCATCTCTTCGTCAAGCTCGGCGGTGATCTGCGCGAGCTTGATTTCCGTTTCCCGATCGGTGCGCCCTTCAACGGACTGAAGGCCTTCTTCACGACGCCCCAGCTCACCTGGGTCGACAAGTTGCGCAATGCCCTGGCCCTTGGCACCAGCCCGATCGTGCGCGGTCTGATTGATTACGAAGGCGCCATGCGCGTGATC
>CAIXOZ010000158.1 GCA_903921295.1 uncultured cyanobacterium
GGCGTGTGCTGCCCACCCCTCCAGGTCCCGGCCTCGATTTGGGTCAGCGATCCGGTTGCGATTTCGACGCCAACCGTCTGTCCAACCGTTCGGACCTCTCACCCCAGCCCGTCGCGATCGCCTGCTTCCTTCCCTTGGTCCCACCTCTGGCGAAGCCCGTCTGCCGACAGCCCACCGGCCAGAGGCTCTGACGTTGTTGACCACGACGTCCGATCGTCGATCCCGGTCCACCAGGGCCCTGGCCCATCCGCCGGTCGCTCCGTATCCAGCCCCTTCAGGGGCCCTGTTGTCGCTCAGCTGCTTGTTCCCTTGTCCGCTCCCTTGACCACCGCCACCGCCACTGCCCCCAGCCTTCCCGATCGCCCGCTGCGGGTGGCCATCCTCGGCGCCACCGGCGCCGTGGGCCAGGAGCTCCTGGCGCTGCTTGAGGAGCGTCGATTTCCCGTCGGAGAGCTGATCCTTCTCGCCTCCCCCCGCTCCGCCGGTCAGACCCTCGCCTGGGGTGGCCGGGATCACACCATCGCTGCCGTCAGTGCCGAGGCCTTCATCGGCGTTGATCTGGTGCTGGCTTCCGCCGGCGGTTCCATTTCCCGCACCTGGGCGCCGGTGGCCGCAGCAGCCGGAGCTGTGGTGATCGACAACTCCAGCGCCTTCCGGATGGATCCGGCCGTGCCTCTGGTGGTGCCAGAGGTCAATCCCCAGGCCGCCTTCGACCATCAGGGGATCATCGCCAATCCCAACTGCACCACGATCCTGATGACCCTGGCACTGGCCCCATTGGCGGCACGGCGGCCGATTCGTCGGGTGGTGGTCAGCACCTATCAATCTGCCAGCGGCGCCGGTGCGCGGGCGATGGAGGAGCTGCGCCAGCTCAGCCGCACCGTGCTCGAGGGAGGAGTGCCTGTCAGCGAGGTCCTGCCCTACCCGCTCGCCTTCAATCTCTTCCTTCACAACTCACCGCTTCAGGACAACGCCTACTGCGAGGAGGAACTGAAAATGCTGCATGAAACCCGCAAGATCATGGGGCTTCCCGATCTACGGGTGTCGGCCACCTGCGTGCGGGTGCCGGTGCTGCGGGCCCATTCCGAAGCGATCAATGTGGAGTTTGAGGAGCCCTTCCCGGTGGAAGAGGCCCGATCGCTGCTCGCCGCCGCTCCCGGGGTGGAGCTGATTGAGGACTTCGGCGCCAATCGCTTCCCGATGCCCACCGATGTGACCGGTCGGGATCCCGTGGCGATCGGCCGGATCCGTCAGGATCTCAGCCATCCCCAGGCCCTGGAGTTCTGGCTCTGCGGAGATCAGATCCGCAAGGGTGCGGCCTTGAATGCCATTCAGATCGCGGAGCTGCTTCAGGCGGCGCCGGCACAGGGAGGGGGCTGATGAGCGGTTCCACCGTGTCAGTCGGCCAGCCCGGCGCGATCTCTCCAGCCCCCTTTGGGCGTGTGATCACGGCGATGGTCACCCCCTTCGCCGCGGACGGCTCCCTGGATCTGCCGTTGGCGGAGCGCCTGGCCGACCATCTGGTGCGTAACGGTTCCGATGGCCTCGTGGTCTGCGGCACCACCGGTGAATCGCCCACCCTGCGCTGGGAAGAGCAGCACGAGTTGCTGACGGCGGTGCGGTCCGCAGTGAGCGGCCGGGCCCGGGTGCTCGCGGGCACCGGCAGCAACTGCACCGTGGAAGCGGAGGAAGCGACCCGCCAGGCGGCCCGTCTCGGAGCGGATGGCGCTCTGGTGGTCGTTCCCTACTACAACAAGCCTCCCCAGTCGGGACTGGAGGCCCATTTCCGGGCTGTTGCCATGGCGGCGCCGGATCTGCCGCTGATGCTCTACAACATCCCGGGACGAACGGGCTGCAGCCTGGCGCCGGAAACCACGGCCCGTCTGATGGATCTCGAGAACGTGGTGAGCTTCAAGGCTGCCAGTGGCACCACCGAGGAGGTGGGCCAGCTTCGAGCCTGCTGCGGATCCCGACTGGCTGTCTACAGCGGCGACGACGCCCTGACCCTGCCGATGCTGGCTGTCGGCGCCGTCGGCGTCGTCAGCGTGGCCAGCCATGTGGCCGGGCCCCAGATCCAGGCGATGGTGGCAGCAGCCCTGGCCGGTCGCGGTCAGGACGCTCTGGCCCTGCATGAGCAACTGCTGCCGCTCTGTCGTGCCCTGTTCTGCACCACGAATCCGATTCCGGTCAAGGCGGCTCTGGAACTCACCGGCTGGCCGGTCGGCGCCCCCCGGCTCCCCCTTCTTTCTGCGGATGACACCGTGCGTGACCATCTGATCTCCGTGCTGGCAGCCCTGCGTCCCACCTGACGCCAAGGCCCGCTCCGGCATTCGGCCGGGTGCACGCTCCGCTTCGATCTGCGCATCAGCGCCCCGTCTCTTTTGTTTCTCTGGCCGGAAGATTCCGGCACCCTTCCCTGATGACCACGACCAATGGCAAGCAACCGTCCCTGCGGGTGATTCCCCTGGGGGGCCTCCATGAGATCGGCAAAAACACCTGCGTCTTTGAGTACGGCGATGATCTGATGCTGGTGGATGGCGGCCTGGCCTTCCCCAGCGACGGCATGCATGGCGTCAATGTCGTCCTGCCGGATACCAGTTACCTGCGGGAAAATCAGAAGCGCATCCGGGCGATGATCGTGACCCATGGTCACGAAGATCATATTGGTGGCATTCCCCACCACCTCAAGAATTTCAATATCCCTGTCATCTACGGCCCCCGGCTGGCGATGTCGATGTTGCAGGGAAAGATGGAAGAGGCCGGGGTGACCGACCGCACCATCATTCAGACGGTGAGTCCCCGGGATGTTGTCCAGGTTGGCCAGCACTTCAAGGTTGAGTTCATTCGCAACACCCATTCGATCGCCGATAGTTTCTCCCTGGCGATCACCACGCCTGTTGGCGTCGTTGTGTTCACCGGAGACTTTAAATTCGACCACACGCCCGTCGATGGCGAATACTTCGATATCCAGCGGATGGCCCAGTACGGAGAGCAGGGAGTCCTCTGCCTCTTCAGTGATTCCACCAATGCGGAGCTGCCCGGATTCACGCCGTCTGAGCGCTCGGTGTTCCCCAACCTCGATCGTCACATCGCCCAGGCGGATGGCCGGGTCATCGTCACCACGTTCGCCAGTTCGGTGCATCGGGTTTCGATGATTCTCGAGCTGGCTCTCAAGCATGGCCGCAAGGTTGGCCTGCTCGGCCGTTCGATGATTAACGTGATCGCCAAGGCCCGTGAACTGGGCTACATGCGCTGCCCTGATGATCTGTTTGTACCGATCAAGCAGATCCGCGATCTGCCCGATCGGGAAACGCTGTTGTTGATGACCGGTAGCCAGGGTGAGCCTCTGGCCGCCCTCAGCCGCATCTCCCGCGGCGAGCATCCTCAGGTGCAGGTCAAGAGCGCTGACACGATCATTTTCTCAGCCAGTCCGATCCCCGGAAACACCATTTCCGTGGTCAACACCATCGATCGGCTGATGATGCTCGGCGCCAAGGTTGTCTACGGCAAGGGCGAGGGCATTCATGTCTCCGGCCATGGCAGCCAGGAGGATCAGAAGTTGATGCTTGCCCTCACAAGGCCCAAGTTCTTTGTGCCGGTGCACGGTGAGCACCGGATGCTCGTCGCCCATTCCCGCACCGGGCAGTCGATGGGCATTCCCGCCGACAACACCCTGATCATCGACAACGGTGACGTGGTGGAACTGACGCCGGATTCCCTGCGCAAGGGTGATCCTGTCAAGAGTGGCATTGAACTGCTCGATGCGTCCCGCAATGGCATCGTCGATGTGCGGGTGCTCAAGGAGCGTCAGCAGCTGGCGGAAGACGGTGTGATCACCCTGCTCACCGTGATCAGTACCGATGGCGTGATGGCGGCCCCGCCCCGGGTCAATCTGCGGGGTGTGGTGACTACGGCAGATCCCCGCAAGCTCTCCCTGTGGTCGGAACGGGAAATCAGCTGGGTGCTTGAGAATCGCTGGAACCAGCTGGCCCGTCCGAGTGGCGGCAACGCCCCCGATGTCGACTGGGTCGGCGTCCAGCGGGAGATCGAGGTCGGCCTGCAGCGTCGCCTGCGCCGGGAGCTCCAGGTCGAGCCCCTGATCATCTGTCTCGTTCAGCCCGCACCGGCTGGCACCCCTGCCTACAAGGGGCGTGCCGACGCCGAACCCGACACCCGCCCGGCGCCGCGCCCGCGCGGTGGCCGTGATGGGGGGCGCGATGGCGGCCGGGAGCGCGCCAGCCGCGAACTGGTTCGCCACGGTGGTGGCTCCTCTGCCACCGCCACCCTGGTCGCCCCGCCGGAGACCGCCGCCGTCGCCACACCCCAGCCTGCTGCCGTGACCACGTCGCCAGCCGCGGCGGTACCGGCCCGTTCATCCAGGGTGGCGTCAGCTCCGGCGGTGGAGGAGCGGGAACCTGAGGGTCGCACCCGGCGCCGGCGCTCCGCCGCCGCCGGCTGAGCGGTTCGCTCAGCGGAGCACCACGAGCAGGAGCCCCTTCGCGAGTTCCTGCTCCTCTTCAGGGCTGAAGCTGAGGGCGCTCGGAGTGAGCGCCTCGGGGGGATCGCGATCAGTATTCGCCTCAGGCCGGGTGAGATCAGCCATCGCTCCGAGGCTGGGCGCGGCTCGGGGCGCTTGCGTCTGTGGAGCGGTCGATGGCTTCGTCGGAGGCAGATCCCTCAGCCAGGGAGTGGCCGGGTCTTGGGACGCTGCCTGTGGGCCCTGGTCGGGCCCAGGCCTGGGATGGCGCACTGACCCGGCCCAGGGGGCCTGGTGGGCCAGGCTCTGCAGGCGGCCATCGCCACCGGTGTCATCGCTTCGCATCAGGGACGTGGGGCGAGGAGGAGGAGATCAGGGTCAGGGCATCGCCCTGCCAGTGAAGGCGCCAGGCGCCGGCCAGATCCATGCTGCCGGACCTGGACGGATCGGCCAGGTGTGCCAGCAGCGTCTTCAGGGCACTGGCCTTGAGGCTCGGGACCTTCTGGCGCTGGAGCCAGGCCTGCAGCAGGTGGCGTTGGTTGGCGCGCCCCAGCCTGGCGAGTCGGCGACGCTTCAGGCTGTTGTCCGGATGAAGCAGTGCCGACAGGGCCAGGTCGGTGAGCTCCACGCTGCTGTCCTCGTCTTCGGCCAGCCGCTCCGCCTGGGCGGCCAGGCGCCGTTCCACCCCCGGATGCAGGCGGTCCAGGGTCGGTATCACCTCAAGACGCAGGCGATTGCGTTCCAGGGATCGGTCGTCGTTGCTGGGATCCAACCAGATCGGCAGCTTCCAGGCCTGGGTGATGGCCAGGGTTTCCGCACGGCTGAAGATCAGCAGCGGTCGCACCAGGGTCCGCTCCTGGAGAGGTCGGCTGGCGCGGAGGCTGGCCAGGCCGCGGCGATGGCAGCCCCGGGCGAGGTTGATCAGCATCGTTTCGGCGCGATCGCTGGCCGTGTGCCCCGTCACCACATGGCTGCAGCCCAGCTCGCGGGCGCGTTGCAGCAGGGTGTCGTAGCGCCATTGCCTGGCTCCGGCCTCACCGGTGGCCTGGCCATGCCGGTGATCGGCGCGATCGATCAGCAGGGAGCCACCGCTCCTGGTCACCCAGTCGGCCAGGGATCGGGCCATGGCGGCGGCCTCCGCATGCCAGCCGTGGTCGCCATGCCAGAGATGCAGCTGCCAGTGGTGCAGCCGGCTCAGATCCCTGAGCAACAGCAGCAGGGCCATCGAATCCTGACCGCCGGAGAGGGCCAGCAACAGACTCGCGCCCTGGGGCAGCAGGCTGGGCTCGTGCAGCAGATGCCTGTGCAGGCGCAGATGCTCCCGGCTCCAGGGGGGGCGGTCGGCCTCGGCATCAGCCGCCGGGCCCCCGGATGGGAGGATGGCTGTCATTCCGCTATCGAAAGCGATGTCGCGCCTCTCCAGCCTGCCCCCCCAGCTGCAGCAAGCGCTGGCGTCCCGGCGTCTGCTGAAGGTGATCGCCGGTCTTGCGACCACCGACCCCGAGGTTGTGGCCCGCGTCAGCCGCGCTGCCGGTCGCGGTGGTGCCGATCTTGTGGATGTGGCCTGCGAGCCCGAGCTGGTGCGTCTGGCGGCGGCCGCGTCCGGACTGCCGATCTGTGTTTCCGCCGTTGACCCGGAGCTGTTCCCGGCCGCCGTTGCTGCCGGCGCCATCATGGTGGAGATCGGCAACTTCGACGCTTTTTACCCCCAGGGCCGCATTTTCGGTGCCGAGGAGGTTCTGGACCTGACCCGTCGCACCCGGGCGCTGCTGCCCGGGACCGTGCTTTCGGTGACGGTGCCCCATGTGCTCCCCCTGGATGCTCAGGAACAGCTGGCCGTCGATCTGGTGGCCGCCGGAGCGGACCTGATTCAGACTGAGGGTGGCACCAGCGCCCGCCCCTTCAGTGCTGGGGTGCTCGGCCTGATCGAGAAGGCTGCCCCCACTCTGGCTGCCGCCCATGCCATCAGTCGTGCCGTTGCTGCCCCGGTGCTCTGCGCTTCCGGTCTCTCGGCTGTGACCGTGCCCCTGGCGCTGGCTGCCGGCGCTGCTGGCGTCGGCGTTGGATCGGCGATCAATCGTCTCCAGGACGACCTGGCCATGGTGGCCGTGGTGCGTGGTCTGCGTGATGCCCTGGCCACCACGCCAGCCACACGGATCGAAATCAGCCTCTGAGGGGTGCTCCCTCGGCCGGTGGCGCCATCGCCACCGCTCCACCCCGCGCTCGCCAGCCTTCTCTGGAGGCGTTTCGGGTAGGAGGTTTCTGGAACCCGCCTTCATGGCGGGTTCCCGCTTTCTTGCTCAGGGTCAGATCCTTCGCCAGGTTGCAGGGGCCGCGCCGCGCCCTCGCCTCCATCCCCATGCCGGTCGATGGCTGACTGCGGTTTCGAAGAGATCGGGGGTTTTGCCGTTAGCCTCTGCTCAGGGCCATTCACTGCCTGAGCTTGATACCTATCGGGCTACAGCACTCCATGGATGCAGTCGGTAGTCATGAGTGACGCCTCCCTGCCGGAGGTCCCGTCTGCTCTGAACGGCGGGCTGGGCCCCAGGGACACCACCCCCCTTCAAGACGCCGTCCGACATGCCGCATGGCCAGTCGTCACTGAAGCTAATCCGCCATCCGTCGGGCGGCTCATGGCTACAGGCGGCCGTCTGGGTCGGTTCAGCCATTGGATTGGGCCAGCTTGTTGGCCTGTTCGTGCCGGCTCGGGCCCAGGACGCCTCAGGTCTTCAGCAGAACAAGCTTGAACAGGAGCTGCTCCGTGATCGGCTGCAACGGCGTCAAGAGGAGCTTCAGAAGCCGCTTCCCCTGAACCAGACGGAGCCTCTCCCTGGCGTGGAGCCGCCAGCTGCGGAGGCCGGGGCCGCTGCCCCGCGACCCCGTTGTACGCCGGCCCTGCATCGGGTGACCCGCATCACCGTCGTTGATGACGAGGCCAGAGTGCTGGCCCTGGATTGCCATGCCCCTGCGGCTGGATTCGTGGTCACCCCCCCGGGGCCTGCGCTTCCGGCTCAAGGCCTGCAGTCTCCTGATCGGAGTTCCCGCGCTTCCTGCCTCACCAGCGCCTCGAGGATCTGCAAGGACTGGCGGGAGTTGCGTCAGATGCGCCGGCAGCTGCATCTGGCTGAGCGGCTGAATTCCACGGTGCTGCCGTTGCCAGCCACGTTGGAGCCTTCGATCGGTTTCGCGGTGGCGGAGCCAGCTGTGGATGGGGCAGGTCCGGCCCTGATCCGTCCACTCCAGGGCCCCTGGCCAGTCGAACTGCGGCGTGTGCAGGAGGCGATCGTCGCCGCGATTGTGCGCAACCGCGATCGCATCTTCGGGCAGGAGCTGAATCAGGAGGCCCTCGATCGTGTCGAGACCTGGCTGAGGCAGGCCCAGAAACCTCCTGCCGACGGTCAGGTGGTGCTGCCGTTGGAAGAGCGCTGGCAACGTTGGTTGACGACGCGCTCCGAACAGGAACGGCCTGCTCTGCGCAGCGCCAAAGGCCTCACGGATCTGCTCAGCCAACTGAGCGTCGATGCCCTCGGCGCCGCGGGGTATCTCGGCAAGGCCCGACAGCCGATTCTGCGGTTTGCCTGGGGCGAGTTGCGCATCACGCGCCTGTCGAGCCTGTTGTCACGGTTCGGGGAACTCCAGGCTGATGCTGAGGACACCTGCCGGCCTCAGGGCGCAGCGGCCCCGGTACGAACACGGCCCGATCGCTCGGCGCCGATCGCCTGGGACTGGGCACGGCGGACGGTGATCGGGAATCTCGCGCCTGGCAGCCTGTTTCGCGTCGACAAGCTTTCCAGCGCTGTGCTCAAGCTCAATGAGCTTGGTGGCGTTCATGCCACTGCCTGCATTCAGGCAGGTAGCACCGTCGGCACGTCCGATGTGGTGCTCGCCTTGAAGCGCACCGATCCTGTCAAGGCTGAGGTGCAACTTGATAATTATGTTGTTCGTTATACGGGGCCGTTTGAAGTTCAGGGATCCCTTGGATTGGAGGGAGTGTTCCGGCGCGGTGAACGCCTTGGTCTGACGGCCGGATATTCCGGCAATCTTGCCCTCTATGGCAGTCGTCAGTTGGGGGTGACTGCCAACCTGCCACTCACTCCGGGTGGCCTGAGCCTGGTTGGCGCTCTTCATTGGTCCGACTATCGCTCTCTTGAGGAATATGTCGCTGATCGCTATACCGGTTTTTATACTTCTGCGATGCTTGGTGTCCAGCAGGTGCTCTGGCGTCGTCCCCACGCAGGGCTGAGCGTACGACTGGCCGGCTCGCTCAATCACTATGAAGATTCCGTGTTCGACACGGTCACCTACGACAATCGAACCAGTGCCGTCGCACGATTGTCTCTGTTGGGAGATCTTCAGGATTGGGCATTCGGAGCGACCTCGCCAGCCTATTCCGCTGCCCAGCTCACCTTTTCCTTCGGGGCGTTGTCCCGCCCCAATCCTTACGCGAGTTATTTCCCCGGCGATGGTGGCACCCTCGGCAAGGTCAATCTGACGGTCAATCGTCTCCAGACCTTTGCTTCGCTGCCCCGCTTCAATCTCAGCGCGCAGGTGCAGGCCCAGCTGGCCTTCAGCAACCTGAATGTGGCGGAGGAACTCTCCCTGGGCTGGCCCAACGGGGTCCGGGCCTATCCCCCCGGCGAGGCGCTTGGCGACAGTGGCCTTGTCGGCCAGCTCACGGCCCGTTATGAACTGCTGCCCGATCGGCGCATGCCTGGGGATCGCCGTCGGCTCGCCCTGAAGGCCTTTGTGGATGGAGGAGTCCTCTGGCGCTGGTCGAATCCTCACCAGAGCGGCCACTACCCTTTGCAGCTCGGACTCTGGGGGCCTGGCATCGGTCTGGAGTGGGGGCGGGATCGTGACTATTCCATGACGGTGGAGGTCGCCTGGCCCATGGGTCAGAACAGCACCCGGGCGAGTGGACTTGACGTGGATGGTCTCAATCCCGATACCAGGGTGTGGGTCGGTGTGCGCAAATGGCTCTGAACAGCAGCTCGCGCACGCCCTGGTGGGATCTCGCCAGCGCGGGAACCATCACCTGCTCGACCCTGACCGTTTTCTCTTTCTGGGTTCAGGGGGAGCCTGGCTGGGCCCTGCCCGTTTACAACGACGGCGGCACGGTTCATGTGGAGGGTGTCGTCCCCGGGGTCAACGACTCGATCCGGGTCACGGCTGACCGGGGCTTGGTGCGATGGCAGGAGTTCAGTGTGGCGGCCGGGGAGCATTTTCGGATTGAGGGCACCCCCAACCAGGCGATTCTGAATGTCGTCACCGGGCCTGAGGCTTCCAGGATTGCAGGCACGATCGAATCCGGGCCGCGGTTTCTGCTGGTCAATCCCAACGGCATTGAGGTCCTGGCAACCGGTCAGATCGTGGCGCCGTCCACCTGGCTGTCCACCGGCCGGGTCCGCGACGAGGACTGGGTGCGTCAACCGCCGCCATCCACAGGCACCGAATTCAGCAGTCCCTATGTTCAGCTCGATCGAAGGACGGCCATCAACCTGGCCGGGGTGATCGAGGCGGAGGAGGGTGATCGAGGCGGAGACGTGACACTGCTGGCCCAGGAGATTCACCTGGAGAGCAGCGCCCATGTGGTGGCCAATGGTGCCAGGGCTGGAGGCACGATCCATGTCGGGGGGCCGGTCCATGGTCGCGGTCCCGGCCCAACGGCCTCGCGGGTGAGCATCGCGGCCGGCGCCAGGCTGGAAGCCAGTGCCACCCAGTCTGGTGATGGTGGTGAGGTGGTTGTCTGGTCGGAGCAGCAGACCCGTTTTGGCGGCTTGATTCAGGCTCTCGGTGGAGCGGATGGAGGCGATGGGGGGTTCGTCGAGGTTTCTGGGCGGGAGCAGCTCGACTTTCAGGGGCTGGTCAGCACGATGGCGCCCCGGGGTCAGGCGGGCACCCTGTTGCTGGATCCGACCAACCTGACGATCAATAACGTCAGTGACACCAACATCACCGCTGGCAGTGGAGTTGTGGCGCCTTCGGGAACGCCGTCGGTGCTCACCTGGAACACGATTCAAGCCAATCTCAGCAGTTCAGACCTGTTGATTCAGACAACAAGCCCAGCGGGGAGTGGCTCGGATAAGGGCTGGATCACAATTGCCGCCAATTCTCCCAACCTTAATGTCGGCAACCGCAGGTTAACGTTTCAGGCGGCTGATGATATCAAGATTGATGCCAACATTTCCACGACGGGATCTCTGGAATTCAAGGCGGGGGATGTCGGCTCGAGCAATGCCATCACAATCGCCAGTGGCCGGCAGATCAAAGCCAATCAGGTGACGATGAGGGCTGACGCCATTGTTTTCAATGGCGGTACAGATGCCCAGGTGTTGACCCAGGGTCCCCAGGCTGAACAGCGCTACAACGGTGCCGTGTCCCTGGCTGGTGACACCCTTCTCGGCGGTACCACGATCGCATTCGCCGGTCGGATTGATGGCCCGCAGGCGTTGAAGATCACGACCCAGTCTGCAAGCACGGTCAGCTTCGCTGCTCCGGTTGGAGCGACAAACCCCTTGACCTCGCTTGCGGTGCAGTCGGATGTGATTCTGATCAATGGTGGTGCCGTGACGACATCGGCGGGCCAGACCTATGGCGATCAGGTGTTCCTTGGGGCGGCGACCACCCTGAAAAGCACCGGTCCCGGTTCGGTGATCAGCTTGTCCCTGCTGGATTCGGCGCCGGGGGTTGCCAATGCCGACCTGACGGTGCAGTCCGTGCAGGGCGATGTCAGGGTCGTGGGAATGGTCGGTGCAGCCAGTCAGCTCGGGGACATCCGCATCGAAGCTGCTGGGCTCACGGAATTCGGCGACCCAACCACGGGCATGGTTCAGACGATCAAGGCCCGCTCGCTGACGACCGACGCCCCTGGGTCGCTGGCTTTCCATCTCCAAGGCGGTGAGATCCATACCACCGGTGCCCAGTCCTATGGGGATCTCGGTGGTGTGCTCGTGTCTTCGGATCTGACCCTGCGCACCGATGGAGGTCCCTCCAGTGCGGTGACCCTGGCTGGTGCGATGGAGGCCGATCCGAACGCGGTTCCGAATCTCACCCTGGATGTTTCTGGCGCTGTGACCTTCAAGGGCGCCATCGGTGTTTCCAATCCCCTGGGTACGATCACAATCAACAATAGTTATGGGACGCGTTTTGTCGGTAGCCTGAAAGCGGCTTCGGTGATCTTTCAGCCCACCTCAATCCTGCCTACGGCTTCTGGTAGCAATTATCTTGAGTTTTTGGGGGATCTCGACTTGCAGGTGGCCGATCCTGCGGATCGTCCCCTGCGCTTTGACTATCAACTCGATTCCAACAGGCTTCGTGATCTTTCCCTGCTGGGAACCAACAACCGTCTCCTCGGGGACACCGTTATTTTTTCAAATACCGGCCTTTTGACGATCGGCGGTCTGCGCGATGGCCAAGGGAAATCTGTTCAGGCGTTGTCCTTGTTTGAGACTGGCCTGATGGTCACGGGTTCGCAGCAGCTGACCACCTTGACAGGAGTGATCCAGGCGGGGGTGTCGGGGGAGCAGGCGTTGGAGTTCCTGAGTCCGATCAATGGTGGCCGCTATGCATTGCTTGCCAACCAGGAATCTCAGAATACAGTGACGCTGAAGGGAGGTCTGCTTGACCTTTCCGGGCGATTTGATTCGGCACAGAATCAGTCCTTTGGTTTGCGGCTTGATACAAGTGGTGCCGGTGCATTGGGTCAGATTGTGATTCGGTCGCCCTTGGGAGGGTTGCAGCCATTGCAGTCATTGCAGGCTGTCAATGCTCGGGGTTCACTCAACCTTGATAACGTTACAATCACGACCAATCAGGGTCAGTCATTTGCGGAGGCGAATGTCCGACTGATTGGTCAATCTTCCACGCTGCGAAGCCTCAATGCTGGCGCGATCGAGTTTCTCGGCAATCTGAATGGGCCTGTCAACGGAGGCGGTGGTGCTCTGAAGGTGCTCACCGATGGTGTGGCTCGTTTTGATGGTCTGATCGGCTCCCTCAGCCCTCTGGCCACCCTGAGCACCGCCGGTCTCAGCAGCAGCAGTGTGGGCATCACCCAGTTGAATGCTGGCCAGGTCAGCACGGTTGGTGACCAGACCTACGGCCAGGCCGTGAGGCTGGGGAGCGACACCACGTTGCGCAGTGGTGCCCTGGGGACGATGCGTTTCACCCAGGTGCTGGATGGGACCAGGGCCTTGACGATCGATTCCGTTGGCTCGCTGGCGTTTCAGGGCGCCGTCGGTGCCACGGATCCGCTCACCAGCCTGAAGGTTTCTGCCGCCACCACCACAACGCTTGCCGGTGGCAGCCTCACCACCGAGGGCGCACAGACCTACGCCGGGCCGCTCCTCCTTGCCGCCCCCACCACCCTCGTGAGCACAAAGGGTGGGGCCATCACGCTGGCGGGGACAGTCAATCAGGAGTCGTCCGCCCTTTCAGGCCTGACCATCAACACCGCCGGCCAGACGACGCTGGCCGGTGCGATCGGCCTGACGCGACCGATCGCCAGTCTCAGCACCGACGCGGCAGGCACGTTGTCGCTGTTGGCCACCACGGTTCGAACCAGTGGCACGCAGCGCTATGACGATGGGGTGATCAGCGTGGGCGCGAAGGCCAGCGACCTGATCAGTCTGGCGAGCACCGGTGCTGGCGATCTGCGGCTGGGATGGCTCGGCAACGAGCGACTCGAGGGCCCCGGAGGGCTGCAGCTGCAGAGCCCCGGCCTGGTGAGCATCGCCGGTGTTGCCGGTGGCACCAGCCCCCTGGCGTCGTTGCAGATCAGTGCCCGCAGCCTTGCTGTGCACGACGTCACGACCACCAACGCGCAGACCTACACCGCCACGGAGGCCATCCACAGCCATGGAACGCTCAGCACCCAGGCGGCGGCCCAGCCCATCGGTTTCCAGGGCCCACTGGTGCTGGCCGCCGACAC
>CAIXOZ010000159.1 GCA_903921295.1 uncultured cyanobacterium
CTCCAGACCGGCAGGGTGGACGCGCCATCCCGACCGAAGAAGGCCACTCCGGCCGGGGCGCAGATCGGGGCATAGACCCCGTAGCGCGGCCGCGGCAGGGCGTGCAACAGCCCATGGCCGTCGAGCACCGCATAGCGAAGCCCGCAACTGGCGAGCAGACCGTCGAGCCCCTCGTAGTAGGCGCATTCCGGAAGCCAGATGCCGCGGGGTCGCTCCCCCAGCAGGCGCTCGTGCTCGCGCACTGCCGTCAGCAGCTGGGCTCGCACCGCCTCCGGCGTGTGACGCAGCAGCGGCAGGTAGCCGTGGGTGGCCGCGCAGGTGATCAGATCGAGCACCCCGGCGTCACGCAGACGCCGGAAACGGCCGAGGAGGTTGCCCTGGCAGGCGCGCCACTGGCGGTCGGTGCTCTGCAGGCGTTCCGCCAGCTGCTCAGCGGCGGCCGCGTGGCTGCTGGGGGCCTGCAGCAACAGGTCGCTGCGCCGGGCCAGCCAGGGGAGGAAACGGTTCGAGAGTTCCCCGTCGCTCAGCAGGGATAACAGGGTGGGCGAGAGGCCGAGGGTGAGCCGGGGACTCTGGACGGGGTCAGCAGCGGCAGCCTCGAGTACCTCCAGCAGGGGGATGTAGCACTCGAGAAGGGCCTGGAAGTACCAGTCCTCCTCCAGAGAACCCTCGGCATCCGAGCGCACGTAGGGCAGGTGGGCGTGGAAAACCAGGGCCAGCTCGCCTGAGGCCATGGAGGTCCAGCAGTGTGCGCACTTTAAAGGCACTGGTGAGAGGTTCCCCGTAGCCTGACCCTTCTGTTCGTTGCCACCCTTGGCCCCGTTCGCCGGCCCCCACCCCCTGCAGCGCGCCCTGGTGGTCGATGGCCCGTCGATGTTCTATGTCCAGCAGAAGCTCGGCTGGTTCTTCGATCCCAGGCGGTTGCTGGCCCTGGCTTCGCGGGGGGAGGGGCTGGAGCTGGCGGCGGCCTTCTGGTATGTGGGCCTGAAAGACCCCACCGATCAGCGGCCGTTCCGGGATGCGCTCTCCAATCTGGGCTTCACGGTGCGGACCAAGCCCCTGCGGGAGCTCGCTGCGGCGGAGGCGGATCAGCGCCTCTTCGGCCGCGCCAATCTCGAGGTGGAGATGGCGATCGATCTGATGGCGGTCAGTGCCCGCCTTGATGAACTGTGGCTGATGAGCGGGAGCCGTGATCTGGAGCGGCTGCTGGAGGTGCTGCGTGGCCGGGGCCTGAAGGTGGTGCTGATCCACACCGATGGCATGGCGTCGCGGGAGCTGCGCAACGCTGCGGATCGATTCCTCGATCTGGCGGAGCTGCGGGGCGAGCTGGAGAGGGCAGAGGCTGCACAGCCGCCGGTCTTTGCCCGTTCCGGGTGAGGCGACCGCGCCCTAGGATGGAACTAACTCATACTCATTTCGACTTGTAGTCCCGATGGCCCGAGATCCCGGCCGGGTGCTGATCTTCGACACCACCCTGCGCGACGGCGAGCAGTCCCCTGGCGCCAGCCTCAATCTCGAGGAGAAGCTGGCGATCGCCCAGCAGCTGGCCCGACTTGGGGTTGACATCATCGAGGCCGGCTTCCCCTTTGCCAGTCCCGGTGATTTCAATGCCGTGCAGCGGATCGCTGCCACGGTGGGAACCGAGAACGGTCCGGTGATCTGTGGCCTGGCCCGGGCCGCCCGCGGTGACATCAAGGCCTGTGCCGATGCCGTGGCCCCCGCCGCCAACCGCCGCATCCACACCTTCATCGCCACCAGCGACATCCATCTCGAGCACAAGCTGCGCAAGAGTCGCTCTGAGGTGTTGGCGATTGCCCCCGAGATGGTGGCCTATGCCCGATCCCTCGTCGACGATGTCGAGTTTTCCTGTGAAGATGCTGGCCGTTCTGATCCGGAATTCCTTTATCAGGTGATCGAGGCGGCGATCCATGCCGGTGCCACCACGATCAACATTCCTGACACCGTCGGCTATGCCACGCCTGCGGAATTCGCAGCTTTGATCGATGGGATCAACACCCATGTGCCGAACATTGATCAGGCCATCATTTCCGTGCATGGCCACAACGACCTCGGCCTGGCGGTGGCCAATTTCCTGGAGGCGGTGAAGGCCGGTGCCCGTCAGCTGGAATGCACGGTCAACGGGATCGGTGAACGGGCCGGCAATGCTTCTCTCGAGGAGCTGGTGATGGCGATGCATGTGCGCCGCAGTTATTTCAATCCCTTCCTCGGCAGACCGGCGGACAGCACCAGCCCGCTCACCGGAGTCCGCACCGAGGAGATCACCAAGACCTCCCGCCTGGTCTCCAATCTCACGGGCATGCTGGTGCAACCCAACAAGGCGATCGTGGGCGCCAATGCCTTTGCTCATGAATCTGGGATTCATCAGGATGGGGTACTGAAGAATCGCCTCACCTACGAGATCATTGATGCCCGCACTGTCGGTCTGACCGATAACCGCATCTCCCTCGGCAAGCTCTCCGGTCGCAGTGCCTTCCGTGCCCGGCTCGAGGACCTCGGTTACACCCTGGAGCGGGAGGATCTCGATGATGCCTTCGCCCGCTTCAAGGAGCTGGCCGACCGCAAGCGCGAGATCAGCGACCGCGATCTCGAGGCGATCGTCTCCGAGCAGGTGCAGCAGCAATCGGAGGCACGCTATGGCCTCAAGCTCGTCCAGGTGAGCACGGGCACCAATCTCCAGCCCACCGCCACCGTGACGCTGAGCACCAGCGATGGCGCTGAACTGACCGAGGCGGCGATCGGCACCGGCCCCGTCGATGCCGTCTGTCGCGCCCTCAACCAGCTGGCCCGGGTTCCGAACGAGCTGGTCGAGTTCAGTGTCAAATCGGTCACCGAGGGCATCGATGCCATGGGTGAGGTGACGATCCGCCTGCGCCATGAGGGCACCCTCTACTCCGGCCATGCCGCCGACACCGACATCGTCGTTGCCGCCGCCCAGGCCTTCGTCAATGCCCTGAACCGTCTGCTCGCCGGGAGTCAGCGGCCGTCTCTGCATCCCCAGCGCACGCCGCTGTCGGTGGGAGATCTGCCGCCGGCGGAACGGCCGCGGCTCTGAGCAGCACAATGGCCGGCCCGCGCTTTTCCCGACCCTCCGCTCTCGCCTCCCCGGCAGGGCCTCCGTTCCAGTTGCTGCTGCTGCTGCTCCTGGCTTTCGTGATGCTCCTGCCCCTGATCTGGCTCGTGAGCACCTCGCTCAAGGGCGCGGCCGAGGACATCTTCGCCAGCCCACCGGTGCTGATTCCTTCCCAGCCCAGCCTTGCGGCGTATGGCCGGCTGTTCCAGGACCACCCCCTCGGTCGCTATCTGCTCAACAGCACGATCGTCAGCGGTCTTTCGGTGCTGGCCCACCTGCTCTTCTGCTCCCTGGCGGCCTACCCCCTGGCCCGGATGCGGTTCGCCGGTCGCGGGTTTGTGCTGGCGCTCGTGGTGGCCACCATCCTGATCCCCTTTCAGGTGGTGATGATTCCGATGTACCTGTTGATGGTGCAGCTCGGCCTGCGCAATACCCTGCTGGCGGTGATCGTGCCCCAGGCGGCCACGGCCTTCGGCATCTTTCAGTTGCGTCAGAGCTTCCTCGGCGTGCCGGTCGAGCTGGAGGAGGCGTCGCGGCTGGATGGCTGCAGCCCGCTCGGCACCTGGTGGAACGTGATGCTGCCGGCGGCACGGGCCGATCTGATCACCCTGGCGATGTTCGTGTTCATCGGCACCTGGAGTGATTTCCTCTGGCCGATGATCATTCTCGATGATCCTTCGCTCTATACCCTCCCCCTCGGCCTGCAGCAGCTGGCCAGCAGTTTTTCGCTGGATTGGCGGCTGGTCGCGGCCGGCGCGGTGGTTTCAATTCTGCCGGTTCTCGTGGCCTTTGTGTTTCTGCAGCGCTACATCCTCCCCAATGCTGCCGGTGATGCCGTGAAGGGCTAGATCCAGGCCCTGAGGGATCAAGAAGAGGTTCAGGGATACCCATCCGGTACGAAAAACTGCTCCAGTCGCGGTGCGCGAGTCTGATCATCGAGGCTGTTGTCCGGCCGTGGCGGCAGTGCAAAGGGTGGCGGTGGCAGGTCTTCGTAGGGAATCTTGCTGAGCAGATGGCGGATGCAGTTGAGGCGGGCCCGGCGTTTGTCATCGGCCTCCACGGTGTACCAGGGCGCTTCCGGGATGTTGGTGTGGGCGAACATCGCATCCTTGGCCCGCGAAAACTCTCCCCAGCGCTGTCTGGAGGCCAGATCCATCGCGCTCAGTTTCCAGCGTCGGGCCGGATCCTCCAGCCGGGAGAGGAAGCGGGCTTCCTGTTCCTCAGGGCTGACCGAGAACCAGTACTTGATCAGGCTGATGCCACTGCGCACCAGCATCCGCTCGAAGTCCGGACAGGAGAGCATGAACTCCTGCACCTCCTCTTCGCTGCAGAAGCCCATCACCCGCTCGACCCCGGCGCGGTTGTACCAGCTGCGATCGAAGAGCACGATCTCGCCGGCGCTGGGGAAATGCTTCACATAGCGCTGGAAATACCACTGTGTTTTCTGACGATCGGAGGGGGTGCCCAGGGCCACCACCCGGCATCCCCGGGGGTTGAGCGGCTCGGTGATCCGCTTGATCATTCCGCCCTTGCCGGCGGCATCGCGGCCTTCGAACACCAGGATCAGTCGCTCACCCCTTGCCTTGATCCAGGTCTGCATCTTCACCAGCTCCACCTGCAACCGGGCCAGCTCGCTCTCGTAGAGGCTCCGCGGCAGGGGCGCGGGCACGCGGTCGTCAGGGTGCTCCCGGGGATGGTCGTTCTGGGATGGATTCCTGCTCATCGTCGGGACGCGCCCTTGGGAATGTCTCCGCAGCCCTGGGCGATCACCTGAAGACGCAGCCGATCCAGCGGGGAACCCTGCGGGGCCTCGGGATCAAAGAGCAACGCCCAGGCGCGATCCGGTTGGCCTCGATCGAGGGCTGCATCAATCGCGGCCATCCAGGCGCTGGCCCTCGTGCCGAGGCGATGTTTCTCTCGGCGGTAGTCGGCGAGCACCGGATCCGCGGCCGCCACCAGGCGCAGGGTCGCCTCCGTGCCCTCGGGGCTGTCCTCCGGTCGGAGCCGCAGGGTGACCGGTTCACCGGCCCTCAGGGCTTCGCCCTGCCAGGGAATCACGGCCGGCAGGACTCCGCTGGAGCTGTGCAGGTGCAGGAGCGGCTGCCCCTGGCGTTCCACGATCACCGCCCTGAGTCGCTCACTGACCACCAGGGCTGGACGCTCCATCACCACCCCCAGACCCCGGGGATCGCTGGCACTCGCTTCCACCCGTGGGGCGATCACGCAGACCATCGTCTCGCCCGTCTGCCTCCCCTGGTCCGAGGGTCCGGCCTGGGGTGCTGGGGCTGGGGCGTTCACCAGCGCCAGGCCGGTGATCAGCAACGCCGACGGGGTCATGGTTCCGCCGACGGGGACCGGCCTGGCGCTGGCGCCTGCCGGTGGTTCTCCCGGGCCAGGGTCTCCAGACCGCTGGCCAGGCGTGCGATGGCGTCGTTGAAGGCCTCTCCCTGGAGCATGCCGTAGCTGACGCGCAGGCAGCAGCGCTCCAGGCCGAAGCTGCTGCCACTGACGACGGCCACGCCGTGCTCCCGCACCAGCCGCTCCATCGCCTGGTCGGCTGTGATCGGACTGTCGAGTTCCAGCAGGCCATAAAAGGCGCCATCGGCCGGTGCCAGCAGCCGCCAGGGCCGGCCAGGCTGATCGAAGCGCTCCAGCCATTGCTGCCGTCGCCGTCGCAGGGCCGCCATGGGTGCCTGCATCCAGTCCCAGTCGTCGCTCAGGGCGACGGCGGCCGCCCGCTGACTGAGCCGGGGCGGGCAGATCAGGGTGGTGTCCTGAACCTTGGCCAGATCCGGGGCCAGGCTGGGCGGGACCACCATCCAGCCCACCCGCCAGCCCGCCATCCCATGGCTTTTGGAGAGCGATTGCAGGGTGACGGTGTGCGCGGCGGCTCCGGCGGCAGACCCGGGGCTCCAGGGTTGCTGATCCCCGTGATGAAAAGCGGCGTAGGCCTCATCGTGGATGTGCAGCAACCCCTTCCGGGCACAGAGTGCATTGATGGTGTTCAGCCTTTCGCGGCTGAGCACGGCCCCGCTGGGGTTGTTGGGCGAGATCGTGACGACAGCCCGGGCGCGGGGACCGATCGCCGCCGCCAGGAGCTCTGGATCCACCAGCACCCCCGCCTGAACCGGCCTTGGCACCCCCCCCGCCAGCTGCACCGCCATGGCGTGGTTGAAGTAGTAGGGAACCGGCAACAGCACCTCATCGCCGGGATCGCAGAGCACCTGGGCCAGGGCCTGGAAGGCCATGTTGCTGCCGGCGGTGACGATGACGCTGCTGGCTTCAGGATCGAGGCCATGGCGATGCCTGAGGTGATCCCGGATCGCCGCCAGCAGGGCTGGATCTCCGGCCATCGGACCGTAGGGATCGAGACCGTCGACCAGTTGGCCATTGCCCTGGCACTCGGCCTCGCGGGCCACGGCCGAGAGAGCGGAACGCACCGCAGCCGGCGGGCCCCAGCTCACCATGCCCTGGCCGAGGTTGAGACAGCCGGGTGTCTCCCGGATCCATTGCCCCAGGGTGGGAATCACCGGGGTTTGAACGGCGGCCAGGCGTCGCGCGGGTTCCAGCATCGTCTGCAGCCTTGCGGTGACTCAGGTCAGGGACGGGCCGGTGTGTCCGGGCTCGGAGTCATGGCCGGAGGCAGGCCCGGCAGCGGCGGCGGTGTGCCGCTGCCGCGCAGTTGGTCGATCGTTGTCTGCAGGCGCTGCTGCTGGGCGGCCAGGCGCTGCACATCGCGGGGCAGGCTTTCCAGGGCCTGCAGGCGGCTGGCACTGGTCTGAACCTGGCCCTCCAGGGCACTGGTGCGTTCGAGGGCCCTGGCATTTTCCAGGCCTTCAAGGCGACGCTGCAGGGACTGGATCTGGTCGTTCTGGCCGCGCACCTGGTGGACCAGCACCAGGAACAGAACGGCCAGCATGCTGGTGATCCCGGTGCCGAGCCAGGTCACCCAGTTCGGCGGC
>CAIXOZ010000160.1 GCA_903921295.1 uncultured cyanobacterium
CGCTGGCATAACGCCCGCATCTATCCCGGTTGGTTGATGAACTGGCTGATCATGGGCCAGAACTACCACCTGGTGCACCATCTCTGGCCCTCGATCCCCTGGTTCGAATACCGCCCCGCCTATCACGCCACCAAGCCTCTGCTGGATGCCAAAGGATCGCCGCAACGGCTCGGTCTGTTCGAGACCCGCAGCGATGGCCTCAATTTCATCTATGACGTGTTTGTGGGCATCCGCAGCCATCGCAAACGACGCAGCAAACTGCGTCCCCTGGCGGCGTTGATGCCCACCCGTCATGCCCGTCGTCGGGTGATTGAGCTTCTGCACAACACCGCGATTGCCCCGCGTCGCTGAGTCTGCGCGGTCGTCGCCTGAGCGTTCCCATTCCTGAGAGCTTTGCATCAGGGCGACAGACAGTCCTGTGGCGGCTCCAATGTTCCGCCAGCCTGTGGAACAGGACCACTCAGACCTTCAGGTCCAGAAGGCTGGGGCCAGGCGTCAGAGCTTTGGGCGTCTGCGTTCCTGGACCCTGACGTCCTGGGGATCGAGTTCCCGGAGATTGAGCTCCGGGAGATTGGGCTTGCAAGACATCGAGCTCCGGCCAAGCTGCCCCCTTGAAACGTCGAGCGCCTGAGAACGCAACCGGCTGCACCGGAGAGTGCCGTTGTGCTGCCGGGGGGTCTCCCCAGCGAGCATCGGCCAGGATTGACTGACGCAATCCTTGCCGATGCTCACGGCCTTGCTCGGCAGGCGGCACGCCTGAACGGAGGTTCAGCCATCGCCGCTGGCCGGGTCTGTCCGCTGCGCAGGGAGCACTGCTCAGTCGGCCAGGATCTTCGGAACCCGGAAGAAGTCGCCCTCCCGTTGGGGGGCCTGATTGAGCAGCTCTTCCCGCACGGGGGTCGGTTCGACCCGATCAGGGCGCGTCACGTTCACCACTTCCACCGCCCGGGTGGTGGCGGGCACGCCCTCGGTATCCACCTGCTCGAGATGGGCCACGTAGTCCAGGATCCGCTCCAGCTGACCGGTGTAGGTGGCGATCTTCTCCTCAGGCAGATCCAGGCGGGCCAGCTTGGCGACCTTGCGAACGTCGTCGGCGCTGATCTTGCTCATCGGGGCGACAGAAACGCTCAGCAGACCCTAGCCGGCGGGATCGCTGAGGAACTGGCTCAGGTCGTCCACCAGGGCGGAGGCGGCCAGATCGAGAAAGCGGGCGCCGTGTTCGGCCCTGGCGAGGAAGGGATCGGAGCCCATGCGGCCATCGGGATGACGGCGGCGGAAATCCTCCGGGCCATGGATCGGACCGGGTTTGGGCGGATCCGCCAGCGGCCGCTGGTGCGCCTCCAGGCTCGGTTCGAGGTGCAGGGTGAGGGCGATCTCACTCGGGGTGGCGTGGTGTCCCTCCCGATCGCCGTAGAGCTCCTGTGCTGTGCGCATCACCGGCCCGGCCATGAACCAGTTGGCCAGGCGGCAACGAAGCTCCGGTGCCACGGGCAGGTTGCGGGTGGCGGCGGTGCCATAGGCCTGAGCGAAGGCGGCGCGGGCGGTGGCGATGTTGCCGCCGTGGCCGTTGATCACGAAGACGCGCTCGAAGCCATGCCGGGCCAGGGAGAGCACCACGTCATGGAGCACCGCCAGCAGCGTGGCGGGTTGCAGGCTGATCGTGCCAGGGAAGCCGAGATGGTGCTCGGCCATGCCGTAGGCCTGGGTGGGGGCGACCAGTACACCGCTGCGCCGCCCCACCTCCAGGGCCACGGCTTCGGCGGTGAGGGCATCGGTGCCGATGGCGCCTGTGGGCCCGTGCTGCTCGGTGGAGCCCAGGGGCAGGATCACGCCTTTGCAGTGGTCGAGGTACCGCTCCACCTCCGGCCAGGTGCGCAGCTGCAGGCGGACGGCCTCGGCATCGGCAACGGCGCCGGGCAGGCCCGGCAGGCTGGCAGGGGAGACGGCGTTCATTGGAAACGGCGGCAGAGGCCTGCATCATCCCTAGGATCGATGCCAACCGGACCTGATCCGGGCGGCGCCAGCCAACGAGCTGTGGCCCCATGCTGCATCGCAAGCTCGACCGTTTCTGTCAGGAGCAGCGTCCTGTGTGGGTGTTCCTGCGTGATCAGCAGCGCTGGATCGAACAGGCCCTGGTGGTGGAAATCGAGGGCGATCTGGTCACCCTCCGTTACGACGCCGAGGATGAGGATGAACTGCACAGCTGGGAAGAGAGCGTGCGTCTTGATTCGATCGGCGCGGTGAGCACCCGCCTCGCCTACATCAGCCGTCATGCCGGTGCCGATGACCTGCAGACCGCGGAAGACTGCCCGGAGGCGGAGCGGCTCAGCAGCTCGCCCGGTCCCGTTGAACCCGGACCCTGAACGACAGCCGGCACAACGGAGCTGGTGGTAACGGCCGTCCTGGATCGCTTGCGCCGGAATGGATCGGTGGCATCGTCCCGGTCCCCGGCTCCTGCGTCAGTGGGCGGTGCCGTTGCCGTCGTACTGATCGGTGTCGTAGTAGCCGCCCTTGGTGCCGAAGAACAGGGTGGCGAGCACGAACAGGCCGCTGCCGCCAAGCAGCACGCTGGCCAGGGTCAGACCGGAGGAGGCGTGGTCCACAGGGGCCGCACGTGGATCGTGCGCTGGAAGAGCTTCCGCCAGTGTGGCGCCCCGGGCACGGTTTGGGGCCTGGCCCCGGCGCGTTGTCACCGGTCGCTTGCCTGTTGGGCGAAGGCCGGGTCCGCAGCCCCCTGCCCACGCGCCTTCGCGGCAGCCTGTGGTGCCTGATGCCGGATGGCGTCTTGATGGGGCCAGCTGGCCTTCTGAGGGTGGTCAGTTGTTGATCATGTCGACCCCGGCGACTTTGCATTTCGCTGATGCCTGCACCAGGGCGGTCATGTTCTCGCGCACGGCATCCAGATCGTTGCTGTTGTTGTAGGTCACCCCGTTGGCCTTGAAGAATGTCTCGAGGATCTCCTGGTTTTTTTTGCCCCAGGCAGCGTTGGCGGCCTGATCAAGGTTGCCGTTCACGGCGGGATTGGCCTTGGCGTGGGCCGCCATCTCGTCTTTGAATGTCTTGCAAGCGGTGGCAAGATTGCTGCCCGGAAGCAGGCCCTCCACGGTGGAACAGGCACCCAGGC
>CAIXOZ010000161.1 GCA_903921295.1 uncultured cyanobacterium
CTGGAGACACCAGAACGAAGCGCAGCGACCAGAGGCCCTGATGCACGGTCAGACCGACCCACAGGTTGTCGCGCTCCCAGTCGAGCTCGAGATCCTCATCCTCCATGAGCTGATCGGCGATCCGACGATGCTGCTCCAGGAGCACCGCAACAGCATCAGCCAGAGCAAGGGCTTCAGCTCCGGTCAGCTCCACAGACCAGAGCGCCCCACCCAACAGGACAGAAAAGGGCTGACGGTGTGGATCCACCACAAGCCGCCAGCCCTGACCTTCATGAACCTGCATCGATGACCGACTTCGTTCGGGGCGTCCGCGATCCGTGCGGAGCCAGGGTGTTGCTCAGCCGGGAAGCAGATCCGGCTGGTCCTGCTCATCGCTGAGCTCGATGATCGCCCGTTGCACAGGCTTGACCATCGAATCGTCGAGCAGGCCATCAAAGTCGTCGAAACGACGTTGCTTGGCCCGGAAAGCGATGCGCACGGTGGTCAGGTAGCGGTTGCTGGAGTGCCGGATCAGGCTCTCACCACGCTGGGCCAGATCCTTGGCACTCATCTCCATGCCCGTGTACATCCGGCAGAACCACGCGTTTCTCTCAGGTTAGGTCAGCATGGCGCCGGCTCCCTGCCACAGCGCCATGCCCACCGAATCCGCAGCCCCGGGCCCGCAGGCGGGCACCCTGGCGATCGATCTCGGCAGCAGCAGTACCGTCATCGCCTTCCAGCCCGAAACGCCCGGCGCCAGGGCGGTCCTCCAACCCGTACCGCCGTACAGCGGGGAAGACCCGGTGGTGGTGCCCAGCCTCATCTGGATGCGCGAGCGCGACTCGCCAAGGCCCCTGATCGGTCGTCAGGTCGTCGATGCCGGCCTGCAGAACGCACCGGGGCCCGGCCTGATCCAGGACTTCAAACGTCGGATCGGCGGCCTCGCCACATCGGAAGCGGAGGCGTCGGCACTGATCTCGGCCGAGGAGGCCGGATCGTTGCTGGTCACCAAGCTGCTGCAGTCGCTTCCAGCCCACCTGGAGATCAGGCGCCTGGTGTGCACGGCGCCGATCGAGGCGCTGGCGGGCTACAGACGCTGGCTGCTGCAACTCGGCCAGGACCTGGCTATTCCGGAGCTGGCCCTGGTGGATGAACCGACCGCCGCGGCCCTCGGCTGCCAGCTGGCCCCGGGTTCGCGGGTGCTCGTGGTGGATGTGGGCGGCGGCACGATCGATCTCAGCCTGGTGGAACTGCCCGGTGGCGAAGGCCGGGCTGCACCGATCGCCCAACTGCTGCGCTTTGCCGGAAGAGATCTGGGTGCAAGCTCCCAGAAGCTGCGCTCCGCCCGGGTGCTCGGCAAGGCCGGCATGCGACTGGGTGGGCGCGATCTCGACCGCTGGATGGCCGAGGAACTCAGGCCTGGAATGGCTGAAGCCCCCGGTCTGCTGGTGGCCTGTGAGCGGCTGAAGTGCCTCCTCAGCAGCCAGGAGGACGCTCTGGTGAGCTGGAGCGATGGCGATCAGGTTCAGGCGCTGCGACTCAGCCGTGAGCGCTGGGAGGTGATCCTGCAGCAACGCGGGCTGATCGAGGCCCTTGATCGCCTGCTCGACACCGTGCTCGCCGCCGGTCGGGCCGAGGGGGTCCCCCTCGGCGCGATCAGCGCGGTTCTGCCGGTGGGGGGAGGGAGCCGGTTGCCCCTGATTCAGAGCTGGCTGAAGCAGCGCTGCCCAGGACTACCGATCAGGCTCGAGCGTCCGATTGAAGCGGTTGCCCTGGGTGCCCTGGCCCTGACGCCGGGGGTGGCGATCAAGGATGTTCTCAGCCGCGGCGTCAGCCTGCGCTGCTGGGATCAACGCCTCGGCGACCATCGTTGGCATCCGTTGTTTGTGCCTGGCCAGAGCTGGCCCACCGATCAGCCTCTGGAGCTGGTGCTTGCCTGCAGCAGCGCCGAGCAGAGGGAGCTTGAACTGGTGCTGGGCGAGCCGGACGATGAGCAGCGCCACGAGGTGATTTACCGCGACGGCGTGCCGATGCTGCGCTCTCAGCCGGCGGGGCCACCGACCGTGAAGGCATGGCCGACCGCCGCTGTCAGCCTGCCGATCCCAGCCCCGGTGGTGCCCGGACAGGACCGCCTCAGGCTCCGCTTCTCGATCAATCGCGACGCCGAACTGACCGTTGCGTGGCAGGACCTCAACGCAACCGTTGAGGCCCCTGGGAAAATGCCTCGAAACCAGGAGCTGACACTCGGTATGGTGCGTTAGCGGAGTTCTGCTCCCGGCTCGCCAGAGTGCCATGCGCCGCGCCTCCCTCCCTACCAGCGTTCAGGCGCTTCGTCGGCATCGGCTGCCGCGCTTCTGGTTGGCAGCGACCCTGGGGTTGGTCCTCGGCGGCATCGGCCTCGTGTACTGGTGGGAGCGACAGTTGCCGAGTCGCCTGGAAACCGCCGCCAGGCAAGGTGACCTGGATGCGTGTCTTCGCTACAGCGACCAGCTGATGGCCCTGCGCTGGATGTCAGGAGCCGTGCCGATCCAGCAGGGACAGTGCCGACGACTGAAAGCCAAACGCCTCTGGGGGGCCGACCAATGGCGACCGGCCCTGGACCTACAGCGTCAACTGGTGCATTCGGCGGCGGGTACCGAAGAAGACCGCGATCGGCTGCTGCTCTGGCAGCACCGCCTGGAGACCACCGCCATGCGCCTTTTCCGTGACGGTCAACTCGATGCCGCCCTGAGGCGCCTGGCGGCCATCGGTGAAGACCGTCGGCCGGACGGCACCGCCCTCGGCAATGCGCTTGAGGATCAATGGAAGGCGAACCGCTTCTACAGCGAGCGGGCGGCAAGGCTTCTGCGTGCCAAGCGCTACTGGGAAGCCCTCGATGCGATCGACCGCATCGACCACCCGTGGTGGCGTCGACAGAGCCTGCCGTTACGCCGGCAGCTGGAGCGGGAGATGGTTCTGCTCAAGGAGCATGAAGCCGAACACGACGGTCACGGCAGCCTGCCCCACTCCGTTCCTGCTGATCAGCTCGATGCTCTGGTTCAGAAGAAACTCGTGCAGGGGCTCGGGGAATGGCAGGCCTTCCGCAGCGCCTGTGCTGATCTGGGCGGACGGGTCGTGGAAGCCGGCCCCGAGACAGCCTGTCAGCGCTGATCAGCCCGGACCCGACAGGAAGGCTTCGCCGTGACAAGATTGCTGCGAATCAGCCTTACGAGGGATGCAGGCGGGCGATCAGGTCAAGGTCAGCCAGAGCGTGGTGGTCTACACGCATCCTGAGCATCGGGGCAAAGCCTTCGATCTCCAGGGGCAACAAGGGGAGGTCGTCCAGGTTCTGAATGACTGGAAGGGACGTCCCATCAGCCCGACACTGCCGGTTGTGGTGGCCTTCGGTCGCTACAAGGCCCACTTCCGCAGCGACGAGCTCGAGCCGATCAGCTGAGTGCCGTCAGGTCACTGCCGGCAACGGGAGCGGGCCGAAGCAGAAAGACGCCGTCCATTCCGTCCACGTCCCGCAGACAGAGCTCGATGGTCTCCTGGCGGCTCGTAGGTACGACGCGACCGCAGAAATCAGGCTGAATCGGCAGCTCACGGTGGCCGCGATCAACCATCGTCAGCAGGAAGACACGGGCGGGCCGCCCCCAGGCCTGAAGCGCCTCAAGAGCCGCTCGAACCGTGCGACCGGTGAAGATCACGTCGTCGACGAGCACCACCTGACCACCATCGAGGCGGGAGGGGAGATCCGTGGCCTCCACCAGACGCGTACCGACCCGCTGAAGGTCATCCCGATGGAAGGTGGGATCCACCGAGCCCCACGGGATCGGCTGACCGCAGATCGCCTCCAGGCGTGACGCCAGCACACGGGCCAGAGCGATGCCTCGGGTTGGGATACCGACGAGCAACAACCGCTCTGGATCGCCAGCGGATTCCAGCACCTGGGAGGCGAGACGATCCAGGGTCCGCCCCATTTCGCCAGCGGCAAGGATTTCAACGCGCTGGAACGACTCCGCCTTGGGTCTCGCCATGGACGGTGAAGCAGGCTCAGGCAAGGGAACGTTATCCAGGCGAGTGCCCCCCGTTCTCGCAGGACCAGGGGGGCACCATCGCTGGTAACGGTGTTGGCAAAAGCTGACGCAGTGATCCCGCGCGGGGATCGCGGCCAGTCCCCCCTGTAGGTTGGCTTGGGAGAGGTGCGTAACGGAGCCGTTGAACGGGTGACAGGAGTTCCATCCAGCAGTCCCGGAAGCCTGGCCAACGAGGCCGGATCACGAACAGGACGCCCCCTGGAGCATGCCGTTGCCCCCGTTGTTCTTGCCATCCTGGATGGATGGGGGTACCGGGCAGAAGCCGAGAACAACGCGATCCGCCTGGCTGGAACGCCTGTCATGGATGCGCTCTGGCATGCCTACCCCCACACATTGATCGAGGCCAGCGGTGGCGCCGTGGGACTGCCCGATGAGCAGATGGGTAACTCAGAGGTCGGCCACCTCACAATCGGCGCCGGACGGATCATTCGCCAGGAACTTGTTCGGATCGGCCAGGCGGTTCGCGACGGTTCGATCGCCAACAATTCCGCTCTCAACGCTCTCGCGGATCAGCTCAAAACAACCGGAGCAACGCTGCACCTGATCGGTCTCTGTTCTGACGGCGGCGTTCACAGCCATGTCGATCACCTCGGTGGCCTGCTCCGCTGGGCCGCGGGGCGTGGGCTTGAGGATGTCTGTATTCACGTGATCACGGATGGCAGAGACACCCCCACCCAGAGTGCGCCGCAGTTCGTCCGTCAGATCGAGGAGCAGATCCAAAAGGCTGGCATCGGACGGATCGCCACCCTCTGTGGCCGCTACTGGTCGATGGATCGGGACAATCGCTGGGACCGGACAGAGAAGGCCTATCGGTTGATCACAGATGAGGGAGAGGTCAGCGGCAGCTCACCCCTGGCCTGTCTTGAAGCGGCCTATGCCAGCGAGATCACCGATGAATTCATCGAACCGATCCGACTGCAGCCCGGTCACCTCAAGGATGGCGATGGCCTGGTCTGCTTCAATTTCCGCCCCGATCGGGTCAGACAACTCATCCGCAGTCTCGTCTGCGAGTCCTTCGATGGCTTCGATCGGGAGCGGATGGCGGCGATCCATGTCGTGACCTTCACCCAATACGAAGCAGGCCTGCCTGTCGCCGTCGCCTTCCCACCGGAGTCACTCGATGGCTTGCTCGGACAGGTTGTCTCGGCAGCTGGTCTGAAGCAGTTCCGTACGGCTGAGACTGAAAAATATCCCCATGTCACCTACTTCATGAATGGGGGAATCGAGCAGCCCTACCCCGGTGAAGATCGGCATCTGGTCCCGTCGCCGCGGGTTGCCACCTATGACCAGTCTCCGGCGATGTCGGCAGATACCCTCACCAACGATTGCATCGCCGCCATCCAGAAAGGTCTCTATGCGCTGGTGGTGATCAATTATGCCAATCCAGACATGGTCGGTCACACCGGTCAGATGGAAGCCACCAGAGAAGCGATCCAGACAGTCGATGCCTGCGTCGGCCGGCTGATGGAGGCCACCAACCGCATGGGCGGGACGCTCGTGATCACCGCCGATCACGGCAATGCCGAGGTGATGGAAGGTCCGGATGGACGGCCCTGGACGGCACACACCACCAACCCCGTGCCACTGATCCTCGTGGAAGGAGAGAAGCGCAAGGTTCCTGGCCATGGCACCGATGTCCGATTGCGCACCGGCGGTGGGCTGGCGGATGTAGCTCCGACATTGCTGGACATCCTTGGCCTGGAGAAACCACAGACCATGTCAGGGGACAGCCTGATCGAACCCAGCGCCCAGGGATTCGTGCCCAATCGCCTGATCGAGGCCATCGGGGTCTGAAAGGCAACGATTGCGGCAGATTCCTGCATCAGCCCCACCAGGCGAGCAGATCTCCCCCTCAGGCCGAGGAGCCTCTCAGCAACGCGGAGCTGCAAGCGTCGGCACTTCTGGCCCACGCCCGCCGATGATCAGAGATAATGGAGAGTCTTGAACAACTGGGGCGATCAAGATGCTGGCTACCGTTCTGTCCTGGATCTGGGTTGTCAGCAGCTTGCTGTTGATCCTGAGTGTGCTGCTGCACAGCCCAAAAGGTGATGGCATGGGAGGTCTGGTCTCCAGCGGCGGCTCCATGTTCACCAGTGCCCGTAGCGCTGAGAACACACTCAACCGGATCAGCTGGACCCTGTTGTCTGTTTTTCTTGGCCTGGCCGTTGTGCTCAGTGCCGGCTGGATTCGCGGATAGGGCCAACCCCAGCCTGAGGCGGACAAACACCAACGAACGGCCAAGATCCTTCCTGAACTTCAACCCCAATCTGAAGGCACTGTGAAGGCGATGAGACGATCAAGCCCCAGCCTCAACAACGCAGGCATCAATCGTCGCAACCCACTGGAGAATCAGCATGAGGCCAAGAGACAGGACCGCTATCCGCTCCATGCAATGTCAGCCAGACCGTGAGATCTGAGAGAGCCTCGCGAAGGCTCTTGCATGAATCAATCGGCAGGCCTCTATCAAGGAAAACGGAGCACCACAAGGCCGGCGGCAACTTCAGTCTCCAACCCGGTGTCTTGGAGGGCATTGCTTCAGCCACAAACAACGCCTCACAGAAACAGGAGGTCTTCAAAGATGAACCGACGGATTTTTCTGCAACTTGCCACGTCTCTTGGGTTGCCATGGATGCGGACGATGCCCGCAGAGGCCGCAACCATCCAAGGGTCCTCGGATTGGAATCTCTCCGAAGCCGAGTGGAAACGTCGTCTCAGCCCAGGCGCATTTGCCGTACTTAGGAAGGAGAGCACCGAGCGTCCGTTCAGCAGTCCGCTGGTTGAAGAACACAGGCCCGGGCGCTATCACTGCGCCGGCTGCGACCTGCCACTGTTCAGCTCCAAGGCCAAGTACGAAAGCGGTACAGGCTGGCCCAGTTTCTGGGACAGCCTTCCAGGAGCGATCGGAACACGTATGGACCTGCGTCTGTTGATCCCCCGAACGGAATACCACTGCAAACGATGCGGAGGACATCAAGGTCACCGTTTCGGGGATGGACCACGACCGACGGGGTTGCGGTACTGCAACAACGGCATCGCCCTGCGCTTCCAGCCGCAGAGCTGACGGTTGCGCCGGCCGGCGGCCCCCAGGCCGCCAGCCCCCATCGGAAAGCCGCATCATCGGCGGTGCGGGTGATCAGCGCGGCTGAGCCGATCCAGCACCTCACAACCTCACACCCCTTGCGTCGCCACGGCCCTGGCATCCCCCCGCAACGCCGCAGAAACGAACACTCCATCTCAGGGGCGCAGAGGCCC
>CAIXOZ010000162.1 GCA_903921295.1 uncultured cyanobacterium
CGTCAGGGCCTCCTGTTCCGTGGCGGTGAGGCGATTGAGATGGCCTCCAGGCTGCGCACGGTCGCCTTCGACAAGACCGGCACCCTCACCTGCGGCAGCCCTGAGGTGATGGCCATCGCCCCGCTCGCGGATCTGGATGGTGCGTCATCTCAGGACCATCTGCTGCAGCTGGCCGCCAGCCTCGAGCAGCAGAGTCGCCATCCGCTGGCCCTGGCCCTGGCCCGTGAGGCCCGGGATCGGGGCCTTGACCTGTTGGCGGTTGAGGCGGTGCAGACACGCCCTGGGCTGGGGCTGGAGGGCGCCCTGAGCGGCGCTGTGGCCGATGCTGCGGTGCGGGTCGGACGGCTCGACTGGCTCCTCGAGGTGCTGGGCCTTCCGCTCGGGCTGGCGTCCGCAGCCCGCCGGCTGGAAACCCAGTTAGAGCACGACGGGGCGACAGTGGTCGCGGTCGCTGAGGGTCCTCGCCTGCTGGGCCTGGTGGCGATGGCCGATGCCCCGCGCCCGGATGCCCTGGCCACCATTCAGAGCCTGCGGCGTCGCGGTCTGCATCTGGTTCTGCTCAGCGGCGACCGTCGCCAGCCGGTGGAAGGCTTGGCGCGGAGCCTGGAGTTGCCCATGGCGGATCTGGCCTGGGAGCTGCTGCCGGAACAGAAGCTCGAGCGTCTGCACCAGCTTCAGCAGCACGGGCCCGTGGCGATGGTGGGCGATGGCATCAACGATGCTCCGGCCTTGGCGGCCGCCGATCTCGGCGTGGCCGTGGGTTCGGGAACCCAGATCGCTCAGGACACGGCCGATCTGGTGGTCCTCGGTGATCGCCTGCTGGCCTTGCCCCTGGCCCTCGATCTGGCCGCGCGCACCATGGCCAAGGTCCGTCAGAACCTCGTCTGGGCCTTCGGTTACAACCTGGTGCTTCTGCCGATCGCCGCCGGCGTGTTGTTGCCCGGCTTCGGCATCCTTCTCTCCCCGCCTCTGGCAGCCCTGTTGATGGCCTCCAGTTCGATCACGGTCGTGCTCAATGCCCTGCTGCTGCAGCATGGCCCGGTGCATCGCCCGTCTTGATGGACTCCGGCCCCAGGCCCCGTGGTCGCTTTCTGGTGCTCGAGGGCATCGATGGTTGTGGCAAGACCACCCAGCTCCGCTCTTTGGCCCACTGGCTGCCCGGCAGTGGTCTGATGCCCGAGGGCGCTGAGCTGATCGTCACCCGGGAGCCGGGCGGGACCGCCCTGGGGCAGTCCCTGCGGGAGTTGCTGTTGCATTCCAAGGGTGATCACGCCCCCTGCGGGACGGCCGAGCTGCTGCTCTATGCCGCCGATCGCGCTCAGCATGTGGCCACCACCATCGCCCCGGCCCTGGAACGGGGCGACTGGGTGTTGAGCGATCGCTTTGCTGGATCCACCGCCGCTTATCAGGGCTTTGGTCGAGGGTTGTCGCTGACCTTGATCGGGCAGTTGGAGCAGATCGCCACAGCCGGCCTCCAACCGGATCTGACCCTCTGGCTCGATCTGGCTCCCGAGCTTGCCCTGGTGCGGCGCGGTGATCGTCCCGCTGATCGGATCGAGGCGGCCGGTGAGACGTTCCTGGGGCGGGTGGCGACAGGGTTCCGTTCGCTGGCCGAGGAGCGGAGCTGGTGCCGGATCGAGGCCGGCCAATCGCCTGAGGTCGTGGCGCAGGAGCTGCAGCAGTCTTTGGCGGCCTGGATCAACGCCAATCGCGCGTCAGCGCCGCGGCGACCAACCGAGTCGCTCTCTACAGAGCTGCTCTCTATAGAGCCACTGTCTGTAGAGCCATCGTCTACAGCGCCACGGTCTATCGATCCACGGTCTGCGGAACCGGTGTTGACGGAGCCACGGTCTGCCGAGCTCTGGCCTGGATCTGACCAATGAGTGCTCTGTTCGCCGATCTGATCGGTCAGCC
>CAIXOZ010000163.1 GCA_903921295.1 uncultured cyanobacterium
CGATGGCAAGGGTTCGGTCGATGGCAGGCGTTCGCAGAAAGGCAACCGTCCAGCCCGGTGGATGGCCTGGCGACGTCCTCTCAGCGCTGTTGCTGCAAGGCAGCCTGCTGCTGGTGTTGGCCCTGGCCCTGCCCTTGCTCCAGGCCGGCCATGGGCTGCAGGACGCTGATCTGAGCCGTTTCCAGCGCACCGGAGACCCTTAACCGACCCATAACGACCGGGGGGGCAGTCGGCTGCTAGCAAGGGTCCGAACCCCAAAAGGCTCATCCATGACCTTCGACAAGAAGGCCCTCCTGCTCGGCACCCTGATCAGCGTTGGTGCCGCCACCACAGCAACGGCCGGTCCAACGATCAACGGAGCCGGTGCAACATTCCCGACCCCGATCTACCAGCGTTGGTTCGCAGAGCTCTCCCGCGCTGGCGGAGCAAGGGTCAATTATCAATCCGTCGGTTCCGGCGCCGGTATCCGTCAGTTCGTTGCTGGCACCGTTGATTTCGGTGCAAGCGACGAACCGATCAAGCCATCGGAAGCGGCCAAGGTGAAGCGTGGTGTGGTTCAGTTTCCTGCTGTGGGAGGCACGATCGCGATCGCCTACAACAAGCCCGGCTGTGATCTGAAGCTCACCCAGGCCCAGGCAGCCGCCATCTTTCTCGGCAAGATCACCGACTGGAGCGCCCTCAAGTGCGGCAAGGGCAAGATCACCGTCGTGCACCGTTCCGATGGTTCCGGCACCACCTATGCCTTCACCAACTCCCTGGCGGCCTTCTCGCCCCAGTGGAAAGCCAAGGTGGGCAGCGGCAAGAGCGTGCAGTGGCCCGTCGGCGTCGGCGGCAAGGGCAATGAAGGCGTGTCCGCCGTTCTCTCCAGCACCCCCGGCTCCCTCGGTTACGTGAACCAGAGCTTCGTCACCGGAGCCCTTCGCGCCGCTGCTCTGCAGAACAAGGCCGGCAACTTTGTGAAGCCCGGCTTCCGCAGCGGCAGTGCCGCCCTGAACCGGATCACGCTCGACAACAACCTGGCCGGTGAGGACTTCAATCCCGCCGGGGCAGAGAGCTATCCGATCACCACGCTCACCTGGGTGCTGGCCTATCGCAACAGCAACGGGGCCAAGGCCTCCGAGCTCCGCGAGGTCTTCAACTACATGCTGAGCAACAAGGCCCAGGGCCTGGCCGACAACCTCGGCTATGTGCCCCTGCGCGGCGACATCCTCAAGATGGCGAAGGCGGCTGTGGTCAACGTCAACCGTTGATCCGCAGGTTCATCTGAGTCCTCAGCAGATGCGCGGCAGCAGCTCCCCACTGGGGGGGTGCTGCCGCCTTGTTGTCTTCAGAGGCGTGTGCACGATCACCGTGCCAGCCCCCGAGCCCCCGCCCGGCTGGGCCGGGGCGGTGACGACCCCGATCCGTCGTCCTCCGTCCGCAGCCAGCACATCCAGAGCACGATCCCCGTCGCCTGCCGGCACGATCGCCACGAACCGACCCTCACAGGCCAGATGCCAGGGATCGAGCCCCAGGATCCGGCAGCTGCTCTGCACCGCTTCGCTGATCGGGACCGCCTCCTCCTCGATCGCGAATCTCCATCCGCCCACATCCGCCAGCTCCTGCAGCACCATCGCCAGTCCGCCGCGGGTGAGATCCCGCAGGCAGTGCAGCCGGATTCCCTGCTCCAGCAGCGCCTGCACCGCCGGCCAGAGCGGCTTCAGATCGCTGAGCACAGGCGGGTGGAGCTCCAGGCCGTGGCGGCTCGCCAGGATCGCCAGACCATGGCGGCCGAGGTCGCCCGAGATCAGGATCTGGTCGCCTTCCTCGATCCCGGCAGGATGGATCGGCCGGGGCGTGGCGATCACCCCCAGTCCACTGGTGCTCAGGAAGAGTCCATCCCCTTTCCCCCGCTCCACCACCTTCGTGTCACCGGTTTCCACGCAGACACCACAGCGATGGCAGGCCTCCGCGATCGAGGTCACGATCCGGCGCAGCAGGGCCAGCGGCAGACCCTCCTCCAGGATCACCGCCAGACTGAGATGCCTCGGCCGCGCTCCCGCCATCGCCAGATCATTGGCGGTGCCGATGACCGCCAGGCTGCCGATGTCCCCGCCTGGAAACTGCAGGGGTTGCACCACCGAACTGTCGACGGTGAAGGCCAGAACGCCGCTCGTGTCGGTGAGCACCGTGGCGTCATGCAGGGCCAGGGCCGGATCGGCATAAAGACGCCGGAATTCGGCGTTGATCAGGTCGCGCATCAAGGTGCCACCGCCGCCATGGCCGAGGCGGATCAGGGCCTCAGGGTTCTCCTGGCTCATCGGGTGTGGCGGTAATGCATCCAGGCGGCGCAGGCCCCCTCTTCCGACACCATCGGGGCTCCCAGCGGATGCTCCGGCCGGCAGCGTCCGGCAAACGCCGGGCAATCGCTGGGCAGGCATCGGCCCTGCAGCACCTCCGTCGCCCGGCAGAGCGATGCTCCTGGGGCTTCCGTGCTGGTTTCCAGAGCGCATCCAAGCCGTCGCAGCGGCGCGATCGCGGCGGCGGTGGCGCCGCGGTCGAGACTCCGGCGCACGTCGGCCTCGGCATAGGCCCCCTTCAGAGCCAGCCCTCCCCCCTCAATCAGGCCCAGGCCCCGCCAGGCCAGATCGATCGGCTCGAACACCTCCGCCAGCAGCGCCTGCGCCCGGGGATTGCCGTTGGGGTGCACCACCTCCCGGTAGGCATTGCGCACGCCGTGATCCCCGCGCTCGAGCATCCGGCTGCTCAGATGCAGGGCCTGCTCCAGGCTGGTGGGCGTGAATCCGGCCACCACCACCGGTCGCGCGTAGCGCTGCGCCAGCTGTTCTACCTCCGTCAGACCGATCACGCTGCAGACATGCCCCGGAGCCAGCAGGGCATCGAGGCGCGACTCCCCCCTGGCGAGCAGGCTGGCCATCGCCGGCACCACCCGCACATGGGCCACCAGCAGGTGCAGGTTCGACAGCTCCAGGGCCTGCCGTTGCATCGCCACCAGGGCGGTGGCCGGCGCCGTGGTCTCAAAGCCCACGGCCAGCAGCACCACCTGCCGCTGCCGATGCTCCAGGGCGAGCTGCAGCGCCTGCAGCGGCTGGGTGATCAGACGTACATCCGCGCCGGCGGCCCGGAGGCTGAGGAGATCGATCGATCGCTCCTGCGGATCACCCTGGAGCGGTACCGGCACCCGCAGCATGTCGCCATAGCTGCAGAGGATCACCTCCGGGCAACGGGCCAGGGCGATGGCGGCCTCCAGGATCGGTAGCGGCGTCACACAGACCGGACAGCCGGGCCCATGGATCAGGGCCATCCCCGCCGGCAGCCGTTGATCCAGACCCCAGCGCAGAATTGTGTGGGTCTGGCCGCCACAGACCTCCATCACCGCGGCACGGCTGACCGTTGGCCCATTGAGGAATCGGGTGCTGGCGGCGGAGTCCGTCATGGAGCCGCCACCAGGCACAGGGCCAGGCCCACATGCACCAGCACCTGATCGCCGAGACGCGCCTCAGGCAGGCAGGCCAGGCTCACCTGCTGACGCACACCACCGAAATCGACCAGGGCGCAGCGCCAGAGGTCGTGGTCCCGCAGGTCGCTGCCTGCCTCTGGGGCCCCTTCAGCCCGGCTGATCGCCACGATTCGGCCCGGGGTGGCCAGACACATCAGGGGTCAGCGTCAGTGCCTCCGGTCTAGGGATGGGGTGATGCGGTGGCGGCTTCCCTGGCGAAGGAGATCCGCCGCTCCAACGCCGCCAGCTGCCCCAGGGCCAGACCGCCGTCATGGGGCGGCACCCGCTCATTCCACCAGGGCTGGAGGCCACGGCGCCGCAACAGCGCCGCACAGCTCGACAGCAGCGCCGCGTTCTGAAAGCAGCCCCCTGACAGGGCGATCGCCACCACGGGGCGCTCCGCCGATCCGGTTGTCGGCTGCGGTCGCTCCACCAGGCGATCGCCGCCGGCGCACACCAGCTCCACCAGACCCCTGGCCAGCGCCTGCTGGAACTGCGCTGCCAGCTCCGATGGTTCGGCACCGTTGGCCAGGAGCGGCAGCCAGGCGCGCAACCAGGGCCGCCAGTCGAGCTGCAGCAGCCCATCGCTGCTCTCCGTGATGGCCATCCACGGCCCCTTCGCCGCGGGTGTAGCCCCGGGGGGGCTGAGGCAGCGGGCAGCGGCCCCTTCCACCCCGAGCCCGCCCTGGCCCTCAAAGCTCAGCCGCTGCACCAGTCCCAACAGAGAAGCAACGCCATCGAAGAGCCGCCCCAGGCTGGTGCAGGCCGGGCTGTTGATCCCGGCGCGCAGGGCGCTGCGCACCAGTGCCCGTTCGGATGGATCAAAGGCCTCACGAACCCTGAAGGCGCCTGGATGCTCCAGCAGATCCGGGTGAATCGCCTCCAGCAGACCCAGCGCGCAGCGTCTCGGCTCCCGGCAGGCCAGATCACCGCCGGGCAGGGCGAAGGGCACCAAGGAGCCCAGGCGCTGAATCGCTGCCGAACCTGCAGGCGCGAACAGCAGTTCACAGCCGCGAACGATCGGCCGCGGATCGCTCGGATCGCTGCCCACACCATCGGCGCAGAGCAGCAAGGTCGGACCGACCAGGCCATGCTCCGCCATCACCGCCAGCCCATGGGCCTGGTGATGGGCCACCAGCACACGCTCCCGGTTGAGCCGCTGCGCCAGGGCACCACTGACCGATCCGGGATGGGCATCGCAGACGATCGCCCTGGGTGCCCACTGTTGGTCGCTGTAGAGATCCTGCACAGCCGCCTCGAGCCGTTCTTCGTTGCTGGGATGGAGCAGGGATCCGAACGGGGCGGCCAGCCACACCTGGCCAGACCAGGCCAGGGCAGGTGCACATCTGAGATCCGCTCCCAGGGCCAGCACCGGGCCCTGAGCGTCAGGGAGCCTCAGGCACGCGCCGAGCTGGAGTGGTTCCGGGACATGGCCGCGGGCGCGCCGCAACAGCCTCGGCCTGCCCTCGATCACCTGGGCGATCGAATCATCCAGGGGGCGAGCGATCGCCCGATCGTGCACAAGGGCTGCATCGGCGAGCGTGCCCAGCCCCGCCTGGACCTGGGCACGCGTGATCCACATCGGTTCGCCGTGGCGGTTGGCGGATGTGGCCACCAACGGTCCGCCATGACCGTCCACCAACACCTGATGCAGGCCGGAGGCGGCCAGCATCACCCCCAGCCCTGGAGCCTGATCGGCGACACCAGGCCAGAGTCCGGCTGCATCGGGACGCCGCTGCAGCAGCACGATCGGCGTCGCCGGGTGCTCCAGCAGCCGCCGTTCGGCGGGACTGAGGCCCACAGCCGCAGCGAGCGAGGCCACGCTGTCCACCAACAGCGCCAGCGGCTGTTCGGGTCTGCCCTTGCGCTGGCGCAGCCGCGCGATCGCCGCCGGGTTGGCGGCATCGACGAGCAGCTGGAAGCCGGCGATACCCTGCAGGGCCAGGATGCCACCCTGTTGAAGCAGCTCAATCGCCCGTTGCAGCGGGGAGGCCGCTGACGCGGAACCGAGCCAACGCAGCTGGGGCCCGCAGGCTGGACAGCTGATCGTTTCGCAATGGAAGCGGCGGTTGGCGGGATCGCTCGCTTCGTCCCGGCACAACGGACAGACCGCCAGGGACGCCAGCGTGGTGTGGCGCCGCAGAAACGGCAGGGCGGTGCTGATGGCATAACGCGGCCCGCAACTGCAGCAACCGATGAAGGGATCGCGATGACGGCGGTTGCCTGGATCGTTGAACTCCTGCCAGCAGGTGCGGCAGGGGGCCCGATCGGCCCGGAGCCCAGGAGCCAGCCAGGCCGCTCCAAGCCTCTGGGGGTCACCGATCGGAGCCGCCTCCAGGATCTCCAGGGAAGCGGGTCGTTCAGCGCCTGCAGGGGGCTGGAGCCAGCGGAGCTCCACGGCCTCCAGCCGCGCAGCCGCCGGTAAGGCCCCGCTCAGCCGCTCCAGAAACCGTTCGAGGCTGCTGCGCTCCCCAAGGAGATCCAGCTGCACTGCAGCCACCACATTCTGGATCCCGCCGACCAGGTCGAGGCTTCGACCCAGCCGCAGCAGCGCCGGCCGAAAGCCGACCCCCTGCACCGTGCCACGGCAGAGAAGCGACAACCGGGCCTCCGCGGAACCGCCGCTCATCGGCGGACGGGCAGATGCAGGGCTTCGGCCAGCGCCTCGAGGTTGGCACCTGTGCGTGCCGACAGGGCCACCGTCCAGGCCGACGGGGCCACCCGGGCGATGTGCTCCTGGGTCTGGGCGAGATCGTCACCGGTGGCTTCCAGCAGATCGAGCTTGTTGATCACCACCCCATCAGCGCTCTGGAAAATCTCCGGATATTTGAGGGGCTTGTCCTCTCCTTCGCCCACCGCCAGGATCACCAGGCGCAGCTCTTCACCGAGGTCGTAAGCGGCCGGGCAGACCAGGTTGCCGACGTTCTCGATCAGCAGCAGATCAAGGTCGCCCAGGGGCAGCTGTTCGATCGCATCGGCCACCTGGGCGGCCTCGAGATGGCAGAGCCTGCCGGTGCTGATCGCGATCGCGTCCAGGCCGCAGGCCCGCAGGCGTCGGGCGTCGCGGTCGGTGGCCTGATCGCCGACCAGGGCCGCCATCCGCAGCTCCCGGCCCCAGGCCAGTGCCATCGCTTCGACCAGGGCCGTTTTGCCCGAGCCGGGCGCCGAGAGCAGGTTCAGCACCCGCACGCCGGCGCTGCGGAAGCGACGACGGTTGTCAAGCGCCTGCGCATGGTTTTTTCGCAGCAGCGGCTGGGGGAGCGGTGGGAGGGGCTCCGGGCCCTGGGAGGAGAGACGGCACATCGCAGATCAGATCAACTGCGATCAGATCAAGCTCGCGACCACAGAGCAGGGTCGAGCTGATCGCACCGCAGCCAGGACAGGCACACCAGCCATGTTGAGCAGCAAAGGAGGCCTGGCAGGTGTTGCAGCTGGCCTGCGCCTGGACCCGCTCGATCTCCAGCAGCGACGCGGCGGCGATGCTGCCGGCCATCGCCGCCTGGTGCACCAGTTGCAGGGCCTGCGCATCGACGCCAGCCAGGCTGCCGACCCTGAGCACGATCCTCTCCACCCGGATGGCCCCAGCGGCGCTGGCACGCTCCAGCACCTCCTCCCGCAGGGCCTGCATCAGGCTCCATTCATGCATCGCCGCCCTCCAGCCAGTGCTGCAGCAGGGCTCTGGCCGTCGGGAGCTGGCGGCGCAGGCCCGGGGAGTAACGGGTGCCGTGGTCCAGGCAGTGGCCATGCAACAACAGGCGCTGTGCCGCGGGTGCACGGCCGTAGAGGGCTGCGGTCAGTGCCAGCACCCCCGCCGGCTCCAGGCTGTGGCTGAAGGCGGCGCTCCCCCGTGGATCGCCCGACGGCAGGAGCGGCAGCATCCAGGGTCCGTTGCCCGGGTTCACCCCGGCCGGTCCCACGATCCCGCCGGTCTCCGGGAGCACGGCATCAATGAACAGCACCCGTTCGTGCTGCGCCAGGGTGGCCGCCAGTTCCGGCAGCACCTGCGGCACCGCCAGCAGCCGTGCCGGGCAACCCGTCCGCTGGAGCCGATCCCATTCCGCAGCCAGGCGCCAGCCCACCCCGTCATCCGACCGCAACGGGTTGCCGATGCCGATCACCAGGGGCGCGCCGGTCACCGTCATCAGCGCCTGCGCTCCGCCAGCAGGCTGCCATCAGCATCGAAGAGCTGCACCTGCAGCGCCATCTGCCCGGCCGCATGGGTGGCACAGGACAGACAGGGATCAAAGGCGCGGATCCCGGCCTCAATCCGGTTCAGCAGCGCCTCAGGAATCGATGCGGTGCCGAGGCCATCGAGGTGATGCCGGGCCAGGGCGGTGATCGTGCGATTCATCGCCAGGTTGTTCTGGCCGGTGGCCACCAGCAGATTGACGTGCTCGAGCAATCCGTCCGGATTGACGCGGTAATGATGGAAGAGGGTGCCCCGCGGGGCTTCCCCCATGCCCACGGCCTCGAGGCGGTTCAGGCTGGCCCGATGGCGCACCAGGGGATCGAGCAGCTCCGGATCCTCAAGCAGCTGCTCGATCGCTTCCAGGCAGGCCACGATCTCCACCAGGCGGGCCTGATGGGAGGCGAAGGCATTGAGGACGATCCGGCCGTTGCGCTGGCGATACTCGGCCAGTTCGCTTGCCGCCCAGGCGGTGCCGATCTGGTTGCAGACATTGAGACGGGCCAGGGGACCGACCCTGTACAGGCCCCGGGGATACCCCAGGGCGCGCACGTAGGGGAAGGTCATCAGCGACCAGGGCTCCTCGGCTTCCGCCAGAAGCTGGCCGTAGTCCCCTGCCGGGCGTTGATCGGCCTGGAGGCGGCCATCGGCTTCGATCAGCCGCAGCGCTCCGCCCTGCACACACCACTGGCCCTCCGGGCCGACCAGCCCCAGAAACAGGCTCTTGAGCGAGACGATCGCTTCCAGATCCGCCAGACCACCCCGGTCGAGCACCTGTTTGTAGCGCTCCAGTCCGAAGCGGGCATCCAGGCGGGCCTGCGGCAGGGCGTCTCGGATCCGATCCCGCCCGTCAACCCGGAGGCTGTGCAGGCCACCGCCAGGCACCGCCCAGGCCCCGTGAATGCTCTGGCCGGCGACCGCCTCGATCGCGTCCTGGCCGAATTGCCGCAGGCGGATGCCGGCGCGGGCCAGTTCGGGTTCCGCTGCGATCAGGCCGAAGAGGTGACGGCGTTCCGGAGGCGTTTCCCAGCCGAGCAGCAGGTCGGGACTGCTGAGATGAAAGAACGCGAGGGCATGCGACTGGATGATCTGCGCCAGGGCCAGCAGGCTGCGCAGGCGTCTGGCTGCCGGCGGTGGTTCCAGCGCCAGCAGCTGATCACCGGCCGCTGCTGCCGCCAGCTGATGGCTGACCGGGCAGATGCCGCAGATGCGGGCCGTGAGGGCAGGCATCTCCGTGAACGGCCGTCCCAGGCAGAACTGCTCGAAGCCGCGACGCTCGAGCACCTGCAGCCGCGCCTCCTGCACCAGCCCCTGGCGATCGCGATGAATCGTGATCCTGGCGTGACCCTCGATCCGGGTCAGCGGTTCGATCACCAGCCGTCGTTCCATCGTCATCCGAAGCGTTGGGGGGGACCATCGGGGGGGATCAGCGGCTGCTGCTGCCACCAGCGGCGCAGCAGGTTGCCGATCCGATCGGCGCTGGGGGGACAACCCGGCAGAGAGGCATCGACGGCGATCACCGCCTCCAGCGGCAGCACCATCGGCAGGAGCTTCGGCAGCGGCGGATCGAGCCCCTCGCGGCCACCGGCAGCGGCCTCGATCGCCGTCTGACCCAGGCCGTTCCGGCAGCGATGGCGAAGTCCGGTGATGTTGGTATGAATGGCGCAGTCCCCCAGGGCCACCACCAGGGCCGTGCGCTCACGGATGCGACGGGCGAACTGCCGGTTCTCCTCGCTGGCCACGGCGCCCTCCACCAGGCAGAGATCGACCCTGTCGGGGTACTCCTTGGCATCACAGAGCGCGGCTGAGGCCACGAGATCGGCGTGAGCAGCCAACGCGATCAGCTCCAGATGCAGATCCAACAGGGCCATGTGACAGCCTGAACAGCCCGCCAGCCAGGCGGTGGCCAGCCGCAGCCGCGGTCGGGCCGGAACCGTGACGAATTCCGGGCTCATGGCATCCCGTCCGGTGTGTCCCATCCGGCAGGAAGCCGCACCGGTTCCAGGCGCGTCGGCCGGAGACGGGCCGCAACCGAGGCATCGACCTGGCGTTCGCCAGTGGTCCAGGCCTTGTCCGCCAGGGCTCCTGTCGGACAGAGCTGCACACACTTGCCACAGGAGGTGCAGCCATCGACGCTGCCCCAGGGTTGATCCAGTCCCGCCACCAGGCGGGTGGCGGAGCCCCGTTCCGCCAGCTCCCACACCTGGGCGCCTTCGATCTCGGCGCAGACGCGCACGCAGCGGCTGCAGAGGATGCAGACGTTGTGATCGAGCAGAAAGCGGGGGTGCGAGGCATCCACCCGACGCTGCTGGCGCTGCGCCGGGTAGCGCAGATGGTCCACCCCCAGCTGCTGCGCCAGGCTCTGCAGTTCACAGCTGCCGCTGGCCACGCAGAAGGCGCAGACGTGGTTGCCCTCCTGAAACAGCAGCTCCAACCCCAGCTGCCGCAACAGCGCCAACGTGGCGTTCCGGGTCTCCACCACCATCCCCGCACCGACGGCCGTGGTGCAGGCGGCCAGAGGCCGCGGTTGACCGGCCACGGACACCAGACAGAGCCGGCAGGCTCCGACGACGCTCAGTCCCTCCACAAAACAGAGGGTTGGCACGCTGATGCCGGCCGCGTGGCAGGCCTGAAGCAGGCTGCTGCCCTCCGCGACCTGCAGCGCGCGGCCATCGATCTGCAGCCTCACGCCGCCCTCCTTCACCCCTGACCCGCTCATGGCACCTCCTTCGCGCCTGAGTCACCGCGGTACTCGGAGCGGAACAGGCGCAGGCTGCTCAGCAGGGGATTGGGAGCCCCCTGGCCCAGGCCGCACAGGCTGGAAACCCTGACCATCGCGGCCAACTCCTCGATCAGGGCCAGCACGTGGTCCGGGCCGCGATCTCCTCCACCGGCCTGCAGCTGCTCCAGGAGTGCCACCAGGGTTCGGGTGCCGGCCCGGCAGGGGATGCACTTGCCGCAGCTTTCACTGGCGCAGAACCGCAGGCCGTGCAGCACCAGCTCAGGTATCGGAGTGCGATCACCGATCGCCACCAGCCCTCCCGATCCCAGGGCCGAACCGAGCGCGGCAAAGGCCTCGTAGTCAATCGGTGTCTCGAGCCGGGAGGCCGGGATGAAGCCGCCGGTCGGGCCACCGGTCTGCACCGCCTTGATCCGTTGCCCGTCTGGTGCACCGCCGCCGATCTCCTCCACAAGCTCCCGCAGGCTGAGGCCCATCGGCACCTCCACGACCCCGCAGTGGCGGATCGCTCCGGACAGGGAAAACACCTTGGTGCCGAGGCTGCGCTCACGGCCGATCGCGGCGTAGGCCTCGGGCCCGATCGCCAGGAGCGCGGGCACGCTGGCCAGGGTTTCGACGTTGTTGATCAGGGTAGGCCGTTGCCAGAGGCCGTGCTGGGCCGGGTAAGGCGGTCGTGGATGGGGGGTGCCCCGCCGTCCTTCGATCGCCGCCATCAAGGCTGTTTCCTCGCCGCAGACATAGGCGCCGGCCCCCACCCGGAGGCTGATCCGGAACCGGAAGCGCCGACC
>CAIXOZ010000164.1 GCA_903921295.1 uncultured cyanobacterium
GCCGGCAGAGCAGATCGCCGCTGTCGAGCCGAAGCCGTTCAACAGCCCCAGCCATTCGATCTTCGTCACCGAGACCAACCATGTGCCCGTGATCGGCACCCTCGACAAGGGCCTCAAGCTCGGCGTCGGCGATCGCGAGATTGCCCAGCTCCACACCAAGGATGGGTCCAGCTTCGCCTCTGTGCTCTCTGGCGTGGAGAACGGATCCGCCTTCACCCCGACCTGGAGCGTCACCAAGGGAGAGGGGATCGTGCGTGTTGATGCCAATGGTGCGATTGAGGCCCTCAGCCCCGGGGATGCCGTCGTTGAGGCCCGTGTGCCAGGGCTGGCCGCCCGCAGCGGCTTCCTCTTCATCAAGGCCCTCGGTCAGGTCGGCTTCTACACCGATGGCGCCCTCAACTGGGACATCGCCATCCTGGTCGGTTCCTTCGGTCTCACCCTCGCCCTGTCCCAGATCCTTTCCGGTCTGGGCATGCCCCCCAATCCGCAGCAGTCCACCGCCAACAAGATCACGCCGGTGATGATCACGGCGATGTTCCTGTTCTTCCCGCTGCCGGCCGGGGTTCTTCTCTACATGGTGATCGCCAACATCTTCCAGGCGATCCAGACCTTCCTGCTCACCAGGGAGTCGTTGCCCGACAACCTGCAGGCGATCCTCGATCAGCAGCTCAGCCAGCAGACCGTCACCGTCAGTGCCAGCACCGGTGATCGACTCCCGTTTGAGCCCCGGGGCAAGAAGTAGGACCTCCCCATACCGCTGATGGCTGAGTCCCTGCAACCCGTGCCGATCCAGGAGCTGCGCCTTCTCGATCAAGGTCGCCGCTGGCCGGTGGATCAGATGATCCCCGACCTCGACACCCTGGTGCCGGTGCGGGGCTCCCTGCAGGCGATTCACCTCGGCAACGTGCTCGAGGTGGGCGGTGAGGTGACAACGATCGTCACCCTCTGCTGCGATCGCTGTCTGCAGATGTTCAACCATCCCCTGAAGGCCTCCACCCAGGAGCTGCTCTGGCTTGGCGAGGGACCGGAGCCCCTGGTGGCTGACGATGATCTCGACGCTCAGGTGGTGAGCCTCGATCCCGAGGCTCTCGGTGACCAGATTCATCCACGCGGCAGCTTCGACCCCCAGCGCTGGGTGTTTGAGCAACTGAGCCTTCAGCTGCCCCTGGTCAACCGCTGCGGTGACGATTGCCCAGGCCCGCCCGCCTACCGCAATCCTGTCGCCATCAGCCCCAGCGATGACGATCCGGTGGAGGGTGTTGATCCACGCTGGCAGGCCCTGCGTCAGTTGCGCCTGCCCCACGATCAGGACCGATGAGCCGTCCCTGGGCGGATCAGCTGGATCTGTTGATCCGTTCCCGCACCCCTCTGATCTGGATCCGCAGCCTTGAGGAGGAGCGCGTTCAAAGGCTGTTGTCCCAGGCGGCCACCCGTCTCGGTCAGCGGTTGCTGCTGCGTTGGGACTTCATCGATGGCCTGCAGGGTCTCCCTAACCGCGATGGCGAGGCCCGACGCAATCCGATGGCGGCGCTCGAGGCCCTGGATGGGCTTGCTCCAGACCAGGGCGCGATTCTTTTCCTGAAGGATTTCCACCGCTATGCCGACGATGGGGCGATCTGTCGCCGGCTGCGCAATCTCTCCCGCTCGCTGCGTCAGGTGCCGCAGACGGTCGTGATCTGTGCCCCCGAGTGGACGCTCCCCCGCGAACTGGAGGAGTGCCTCACGTTGCTCGAGCTGCCGCTGCCGGAGCGCTCGATGATCGAAACCCTGCTGGATGGCATCGCCACGTCCTGCGGTCAGCCCCTCTCCGCCAGCGTGCGCGAGAGTCTCAGCCAGGCCTGCCATGGCCTCAGTGAGCAGCGCATCCGCCAGGTGGCTGCCCGGGCGCTGGCCCGTCATGGCGCCCTTGAAGACACCGATCTCGAAGAGGTGCTCGAGGAGAAGCGCCAGGCGATTGCCCGCAGTGAGCTGCTGGAGTACTGCTCCACCGAGGCCACTCCCGCGGATATCGGTGGCCTCGACGCCCTCAAGCACTGGCTTGAGCAGCGCCGTCAGGCGTTCAGCGATGAGGCGCGTCGTTACGGCCTGCCCCTGCCGCGGGGCGTTCTGCTCGTCGGTCCCCAGGGCACCGGCAAGTCGCTGACCGCCAAAGCGATCGCCCACAGCTGGGCGATGCCCCTGCTGCGTCTGGATGTGGGGCGCCTCTTCTCGGGGCTGGTGGGGGCGAGTGAGGCGCGCACCCGGGACATGATTCAACGGGCTGAGGCCATGGCACCGTGCGTTCTCTGGATTGATGAGATCGACAAGGGCTTCGGCGGTGCCGGTGGCGGCGATGGCCGCAGCGATGGTGGCACCGGCCAGCGTGTGCTCGGCACCGTACTCACCTGGATGGCTGAGAAGAGCAGTGCCGTGTTTGTGGTCGCCACGGCCAACGGCGTGGAGCGTCTGCCCCCCGAACTGCTGCGCAAGGGGCGTTTTGATGAGATCTTCCTGCTCGATCTCCCCGATGCCGCTGAGCGGGAGGCGATTCTTGATCTGCAGTTGCGGCGGCGGCGCCCCGACCACCAGCTACCGCTCTCGGTGCTGGTGGATCGCACCGAGGGGTTCTCAGGCGCTGAACTCGAGCAGACTGTGATCGAGGCGATGCATCTGGCCTTCAGCGAGCGGCGTGATTTCACCGAAGCCGATCTGATTGCCGCCGCCAGTCAGGTGGTGCCGCTCTCGCGCACTGCCCGGGAGCAGCTGGAGAGCCTCAAGGCCTGGGCCGCCGGCGGTCGTGCCCGCCCGGCTACGGCTCCTGTCGCCGCGCGGGCTTCGGATCACGGGGCGTAACGAACTCCAACCGCCGGTAACGAACGCCCCCCAGGCCGTGGATGCCACTGGAGATGGCCCCTACGGTCGTGCAAACGCCTGCACTGCCGTGGAGCGCCCCAGCGACCGCACCGATTCCGAGACCGTGCGGGGCACGGAAGATCAGGAGGCCTCCCGGGCCGCCACCCAGCAACTGTTCACCCAACTGGCGGTGGCTTGTCTGGGTGCCGGCGTTGTCACCAGCGTGGCCGTGGCCCAGGGACAGAACCCGTTCACCGCCCTTGGGATCACCCTCTTCTCAGCGGTGGCGGCCGTTGCTGTCGGTCAGATTCTCTGAGCGCTCTGCCCTGAGTCCCAGCCGGCTGGGACCCTGGGGTTCGCCCTGAATGGGGGGATCCAACTGATTGTGAAACAGGCACATCACCGTTTCGCGATCGCAGAGCCGGGAGAGCCTGGCCCTGGTACTGATCGGCATCGCGGTCCTGGTGAAGTCGGTGTCCACGCCACGGTTCTTCAGGTCCCTGGCGAGGCGGGCGCTGAACCGCCGGCCGTCCTCAGGCTGACGGAAGCCTTCGATCACGTCGACCACGACCTGCTGGATCTGATCATCCTTGCTGTCGATCATCCCGATCACCGAGCGGTAGGTCACCAGGTGATAAGACCGACCGAACTGGGTCCAGATCAGATCGGCGGTCGTGCCTACCAGCCCCAGGCTGAGGATCATCAGCGTGGCACGCGCTGACCAGCGGCCCAGGCCTGTTCGCCCCCACCCCTGCGACCAGATCAGGCCCGCCGGGTTGGCGGGATCATGGCCGCCGATCGTCCCCAGTCCCGGGGGCCTCCCAGGCGGCTGACCGGGGGGCTGATGCTCGATCCAGCTGTAATCCAGGCCCGGCTGCGATCGCGGCTCCGGCTCCGGGGTGATCGGGGCGCCGTTGGACGCTGGGCGGTGGGGATCCAGAGGGTCTTCGTCATCGGCTGGCCCTCAGATTAAGCAGCACCCTGGTGATCGCCTTCTTCTTGGGTTCGCAGCGCTCGGATCACGAACCACCCCCTGAACGTCAGGCTGTGAAGTTCTCCCCAGGTCTCGATTATCATCGAATTGGTGGTCACGTGGTCCTGCTGCAGTGACGCCATCTCTGATCGGACTCTGATCTCTATCTGATCTCTATCTGATCGCTGCCTGATCGTTCTCTGATCGCTGTCTGCTTACTGTCTGATCAGCTTCTGATCCCTCTCCGATCACGGGCCGATCAGTGTTTGACCGGTGTTTGATCAATGTTCGATCACAGTCTCATCATGTTGCGCTGCCCACCATGACCTCGTTTTCCCTTCGTTGTCTGCTCGGCTCGGTGGCGTTGGTGACCACCAGCGCCTTGACTGCTGTTGGCCCGGCCCTGGCCGCGCCCCATGTTTACAGCAATTTTGTCACCGGGATTGATACCCTGGACGAATGTCTGTCCAGGGCTCGGCGTACGGCCCGCAGCACCGGATTCACCTCCGATATTCAGGTGGTGAATCTCA
>CAIXOZ010000165.1 GCA_903921295.1 uncultured cyanobacterium
ACGGCTTCAACAACGCCGTCACCGCCACGCAGGACGCCCTGCAGCAGCGGGTGGTGGAGGCCCAGCAGCGCCTGCCGCAGGTGGAGATCGACCAGGACCTGCGCATCCGCATCTCGGCGGTCTGCGGCGAGCTGGATGTGGATGGCCTGCGTGGCGACATCGTCACCAACCGGGCTGCCCGGGCCCTGGCCGCCTTCGAAGGCCGCACCGAGGTGACCGACGGTGATGTGGCGCGCGTGGTGGCCTGCTGCCTGCGGCATCGCCTGCGCAAGGATCCCCTGGAGACGATCGATTCGGGAGACCGGGTGATCAAGGTGTTCTGCAAGGTGTTCGATCGCGCCGATGACGGCGATCGCCGCGCCTTCGAGCTGGCCCTGGCGGCCTGATGCCGCCCCCGGGGGCCGGATGAGGATCCTCGGCATCGACCCGGGCCTGGCCCGGGTCGGCTACGGCGTGATCGACACCAGCGGCGGAGACCAGCGGATGCTTGATTGCGGCATCATCCGCACCGATCCCGGCCGCAGCGACGGCGAACGAATGGTGGAGATCGCCCGCGACCTGCGCCAGCTGGTGCGGCTCTGGCGACCCGAGCTCGCCGCTGTGGAGCAATTTTTCTTCTACCGCTCCAGCACCACGATTTCGGTGGTCCAGGCGCGTGGGGTGCTGATCATGAGCCTGGCCCGCTTCGGCATCCCGGTGCGGGAGTTCCCGCCGATGCAGATCAAACTCGCCCTCGCCGGCCATGGCCATGCCGACAAGGAGGCGGTGCTCGATGCCGTGATGCGGGAACTGAATCTGAGCGAACCCCCGCGGCCCGATGACGCCGCCGACGCCCTGGCCGTGGCCCTGACGGGCTGGTTCCAGCGCTGAAGATGGGCGAAGACCTCAAGACGGTATGGCGACGGACCCTGCGCGCCGAGCGCCTGAAGGCGCTGCCGGCGGCGGCACCCGGAATCCTCGCCCTGGCCCGACGGGAGCTGCCCCGGCTGCTGGCGGAGCAGTCTGGGCGGCTCGGCACCTACTGGCCCCTGGCGGGAGAGGTGGATCTTCGCGCGCTCGGTCCCGCCCTGGCCGATCGTCTGGCATTGCCGGTGGTGGAGCGGCCTCGGCCGGGCGATGACGCCGCCGCCGAGGGGCTCGGGCAGCTGCGCTACAGGGCCTGGGCGTGCGGTCAGACCCTGGAGGCCGACGCCTGCGGCATTCCGGCGCCGAGGGCCCAGGGCCCGGCCCTGGCCGCCGATGATCTGGCGCTGCTGCTGGTGCCGGCCCTGGCGATCGACCGCGCCGGCTACCGCCTCGGCTACGGCGGCGGCTGGTACGACCGGCTGCGCTCTGATCCCGCCTGGGCCCGGGTGCCGGCCCTGGCGGTGCTGCCGGCGGCCTGCCGGCGGCCGGAGCTGCCCCGCGATCCCTGGGACGTGCCGCTGGCCGGCTGGCTGAGTGAAGACGGCCTGCACTGGTGCTGACCGGAACCGGCACCGCGGCACCACAGCGCTGCCCCCTCAGGGAGCTGAACGTTGCAAGCTCTTAACGCCGCCGGTCGGCGCCAACGATCGCCGGCGGCATTTGCAAGGATGAGCGGGTGCGCGACTCCCACGCCTTGGCTCAGACCCCCAGCAACCACCTCGGCAGTCCGGCCCGTCGCGCCAACCTCCCCAGAACCGGTGAGCTCACCGGCGGTGCCCAGCAGCACATCCTGGCCTCGGAACTGGCCGGTCGCTCCCAGGAAAGCGATGCCCTCTCGATGATGGTGGGCGACATGCTGCGGATGGTGCAGGCCGGCCGCAACAATGCCAGTCGCTGGAGCGCCTCCTGAGCAGAGACCCTTCAGCCACGCCACTCGCTTGACCGTACGCGTCCGAGCTTGAAGGCGCCCTGCCGAGATGCTTGGCTTGCTCAGCGTTCACGCCGACGTCATGCCTCAGCGCATTCCAGGCATCCTGCTCTCGTGCGGCCTCAGCCGGCCTGTGTTCATGGCCCTGGTGCTGGCCCTGGGTCTGGCCGGATTGCTGGTCAGACCTGAGCAGGCCAGGGCCCATGCGATCGAAAGCAGCGTGGTGCGCCTGCAGGCCCTGCGCGACACCCTGGAGCTGCAGACCCACTTCTCGACAGGGGTGCCCGTGGATGGTGCCGCTGTGCGGCTGCAATCGGCCGATGGCCGGCACAGCCTCGCCCTGGGCCGCACCGACAGCCGCGGCGCCCTGCGTTTCCAGCTGCCCGCGGCTGCCGGCCCGGACTGGGAACTGCAGGTGGATGGCGGCGCAGGCCACCGCGACTATCTCGAGCTGCCGAGCGCGCCAGGGCCCCAGGCCCTGCATCCCACCGGGCCACAGCCCCTCGGCGCCAGGGATGCCTGGCCGACGGCGGCCCCCATAGCGCTGATGCTGGTGGGGATGCTCTCCGGCGGCTGGCTCTGGCGCCACCGCCGTTCCTGACACGGCACAGTGGAGCGGATCCCGCGCATTTGCCCCCGCCATGGTCACCGGCAGCGACGCCCTTGATCGGATTGTCAAGCGTCTGGCGGAGACCACCGACCCCAGGCGCCGCTACGAGTACGTGCTCTGGCTGGCCAAGAAGCTCGAGCCGTTGCCCGAGGAGTTCCGCCAGGACGTGTTCAAGGTGCGGGGCTGCGTCTCCCAGGTGCATGTGGTTGGCCAGCTGCACGATGGTCGACTGCACTGGCAGGGCGATTCCGATGCCCAGATCACCAAGGGGCTGCTGGCCCTGCTGATCGAAGGGCTGGAGGGACTGACACCGGAGGCGGTGGTGGGCCTCGATCCGGCGTTCATCGCCGCCACCGGCCTGCAGGCCAGCCTCACCCCATCGCGGGCCAACGGCTTTCTCAACATCCTCAGGATGATGCAGTCGCAGGCGGCGGCACTGCAGGCTCCGGCCTGAAAATCAGCGGTCGGATCCCTGAACGGACCGGGCGATTTCTAGGATCGGCGGTTTCGCAGCACAGCACGGCATGACGATCGGGATCGGCTTACTCGGTCTGGGCACGGTGGGTGCCGGGGTGGCCGGCATCCTGGCCACGCCGGAAGGGCGCCATCCCCTCGTGGCTGAGCTGGCCCTGAGGCGGGTGGCGGTGCGCGATCTCTCCCGCCCCAGGCCCCTGGATCTCGATCCAGCCCTGCTGACCACCGATGCCGAAGCGGTGGTCGATGACCCGGCCGTGGATCTTGTGGTGGAGGTGATGGGTGGCCTGGAGCCTGCCCGCAGCCTGATCCTGCGCGCGATCGCCGCCGGCAAACCGGTGGTGACCGCCAACAAGGCTGTGATCGCACGCTATGGCGACGAGATCGCCGCAGCAGCAGCGGCGCGGGGCGTGTATGTGCTGATCGAAGCCGCCGTGGGCGGCGGCATTCCGATCATCGAACCGCTGAAGCAATCCCTCGGCAGCAACCGCATTCAGCGGGTGAGCGGCATCATCAACGGCACCACGAACTACATCCTCAGCCGCATGGCCTCGGAGGGCGCGGCCTACGGCGACGTGCTCGCCGATGCCCAGCGCCTCGGTTACGCCGAAGCCGATCCTGCCGCCGATGTGGAGGGCGGGGACGCCGCCGACAAGATCGCCATCCTGGCGGGCCTGGCCTATGGCGGCGCCATCGAACGCGCCCAGATTCCCACCGAAGGCATCCACCGGCTCGAAGCGCGCGATGTCGATTACGCCGACCAGCTGGGCTTCGCGGTCAAGCTGCTGGCTGTGGCCCAGCACGTGGGCACCGCCACCGACGGCACCGCCGAGCTTGATGTGAGCGTCAACCCGACCCTGGTGCCCCGCGACCACCCCCTGGCCGGGGTGCATGGGGTGAACAACGCCATCCTGGTGGAGGGCGATCCGGTTGGCCGGGTGATGTTCTACGGACCGGGCGCTGGCGCCGGACCGACCGCTTCGGCGGTGGTGGCCGACATTCTCAACATCGCCGGCATCCGCGCCGCCACGGCCGGCAGCAGCGCCGAGGGCACCCCACAGCTCGATCCCCTGCTCGCGGCCAGCCGCTGGCGCCCCTGCCGCCTGGCGGCGGCAGGGGCCACGGTGAAACGCAACTACGTGCGCCTGCAGACCAGCGATGAAGCGGGGGTGATCGGCAAGATCGGCAGCTGCTTCGGGGCGGAGGCGATCTCGATCCGCTCGATCGTTCAGTTCGAGGGCCAGGAGGGACAGGCCGAGATCGTGGTGCTGACCCATGAAGTGCCCGAAGACCGCTTCCGCGCTGCCCTGGCGGCGATCGCCGCCCTGAAGGAGGTGAAGGCGATCGCCGCCAGCCTGCGCACCCTCTGAGCCCTGCGCCGGAGCCGATCGACGGAGGCTCCTGTGTGGGCTTGCGGACATCCGCCTAGGAAACCCATGCGGATGTGCCTAGGACTCAGGCAGAGTGAAGCAAATCTAAAGAAGATGTTTCGGCGGTCCCCGATCCCGGGCCATCCGCCGCGCCTCACGCTTTTCAGATCCAGACCTGCACCAGCCCTCAGGCCATCCGCAACGGGACCCTCCCCAGCATGTCCAGCAGTTCCACCGGCAGCACCACCGCCAGCGACAGCCCCGACGGGGTGCGCACGGGAAACGCCGCCCCGCATCGCGCCAGCACCGGCCCGAGCACCACCGGCCTCAGCAGCGCGGCCGCGCAGGCAATCCAGCCCGCCCCCAGCTGCAACCTCCCCCAGGCCGAGAGCGACAGCACCAGCTCGGCCCCTTCCAGCCCCTCCGGCCCCCTTCCCGTGAATCTCCACCCGGGCGACACGATCCATCTGACCGACGACGGCAGCCTCCACCTGCCGGGCACATCCACCAGCGACGAAAGCCTCTATCAGGTGATCGCCCTCGATGCCGGCCATGACCGCTGCTGGATCCGCAGCTGGCCCCTGACCCGTCAGGGCTCACCCGTGTTTGAAATTTCCCTGCAACAGGCCCAGCGCCACGGGGCGCAACGACCGGTGCTTCAGGGTCAGGCCCCTTGAATGGAAGCCAGGGAGCAGCCAACGCTCCTCTGAGCCTGCCGATGCCGCCGTGGCGCCTGTGCCCAGACTGATCGCACGGATCCCCCAGGGACGACGCCCTGGGGGTCTCAGATCGCCGATGCGCTCCTTCCGCTGGGCTCTGGCCATGGTCTTCACGGCCCTGGAGTTGCTGGCGCTGACGGCCTGCCAACCGACCAAGCCCCCGGGTCGGTTGATCATCGGCAGCCGCCACCGGATCGATTCGGTCGATCCAGCCGCCGGCACCACGGTCGGATCCCTGCAACTGCTCAGCGCCCTCGGCGATCCGCTCTATGCGATCACGGCCGACGGGGTGATCGAACCGAGGCTGGCCCTGGCCCTGCCTGAGCTCAGCGCCGATGGTCTGCGGGCCCGGATCCGCCTCAGGCCCGGGGTGACCTTCCAGGACGGCACAGCCTTCACCGCCGAGGCAATGGCCTTCAGCCTGCGCCGCTTCCTGGCGATCGGAAAGCTCAGTTACCTGCTCGGCGATCGGGTGCGGTCGGTGCGGGTGATCGCCCCCCTGACGATTGAGCTGGAGCTCTGGCGTCCCTACAGCCCGCTGGCGCGGATGCTGAGCGCGATCAGCCTGACACCGATCTCACCAAGCGCCTATCGGCTGCACCAGCGCCGCTATCTCAACGACCGTTTCGTGGGCACGGGCCCCTACCGGCTGACACTCTTCAACAGCCAGCAGCAACGGCTGGAACCCTTCGACGGCTACTGGGGCCGCCGCCCGGCCAACAGCGGCCTGGAGCTGGTCAATCTGAGCAACTCCACGGCGCTCTACGGGGCGATGCAGAGCGGCGAGGTGGATGTGCTGCTCTCCACCAGCCTCGAGAACGACCAGCAGATGGCCCTGCACCGCCAGGCCGCCGCCGGCAAGCTCCGCGAAGGGGTCGGCCCGGCCCTGGAGATCGGTTACCTCAGTCTGCTGACGAGCGTCCCGCCGCTGCAGGATCCGCGCCTACGCCGTGCCCTGGCCCTGAGCCTCGACCGGCAACGGATCGAAGAGCGCGTCAGCGAAGGGCTGCGCACGCCGCTGCGAACGGTCGTGCCGACGATGCTGCCCGGCTCCGCGCCCGAGAGCTGGCCACGCTTCGATGCCGCCGCCGCCCGGGCCCTGTTCCGCCAGGCGGGATACTGCCGCGGCCGGGTGCTGAAGCTGCCGCTCACCTTCCGCTCCAACATCCCCAGCGACCGTCTGTTTGCGCTCACCTGGCAGGCGCAGCTGCAGCGGGATCTCTCCGACTGCGTCGCCCTGGAGGTGAACGGACTGGAGGCCACCACCGCCTATCGCCAGCTCGGGGATGGGGCTTTCACAATGATCCTGCTCGATTGGATCGCCGATTTCCCGGATGCCGACAACTACCTGATGCCCTTGCTGGGCTGCGAGCAGAGCCGCGGCCAGCGCTGCCTGAAGGGCGCCAGTGCCGCCAGCGGCAGCTTCTGGAGCGAACCAGGACTCGAGGACAGCCTCAGGCGCAGCGCCCGGCTCGAAGGCCTGCCCCGCGATCGGCTGCTCACGGCGTTGCAACGACGCACTGCGGCGGCGGTGCCCTACCTGCCGGTCTGGGGCGTGGCGCCGCGAGCCTGGGCCCGGCCTGGCCTCAACACGCCGCAGTTTGATGGATCCGGACGGGTGCTTCTGATGGAACTGGCCGAAACCGGCGAGGGCAACCGACTGGAGCGTGGAGTGCGGCGATGAGTCGTCAACGGGAGCTGCTGACCTATGCGGCCGGACGCCTGGCCCTGGTGCCGGTGATGCTCTGGCTGATCGCCAGCCTCGTGTTTCTGCTGCTGCGCGTGGCCCCGGGCGATCCGATCGATGCCCTGCTCGGCACCCGTGCCTCAGCGACCGCCCGGGAAGCGCTGCGGGCCCAGCTGGGTCTGAACCGACCGCTGCTGAGCCAGTACGGCCAGTACCTGATCGATCTGCTCCATGGCCAGCTCGGGCAATCGCTCACCAACCAGGAACCGGTGGCCGGGATCATCCAGCGCAGCCTGCCGGCAAGCCTGGAACTGGGGGGGTGTGCGCTGCTGCTGGCGGCGTTGATCGGCCTGGCGGTGGGCTTCAGCGGTGTGGCCCGTCCGGAGGGACGGATCGATCTGGCCGGGCGGATGTTCGGGATCGGCACCTATGCCCTGCCCCCATTCTGGGCGGCGATGCTGCTGCAGCTGGTGTTCGCGGTGTGGCTGGGCTGGCTGCCGGTGGGCGGTCGCTTCCCGCCCACCCTGCAGCCGCCCGAGGGCACGGGGTTCTACCTGCTCGACAGCCTTCGGGCCGGCAATCTCAGCCAACTGCTGGGCAGCCTGCGCCACCTGGTGCTGCCCGCCGCCACCCTCGGCCTGCTGATGAGCGGCATCTTCGCCAATGCGCTGCGGCTCAACCTGCGCCGCGCCCTCGGCTCCGACTACGTGGAAGCGGCGCGCAGCCGCGGCCTGGGCGAGGCCCGGGTGGTGCTGCGCCATGCCCTACCCAACGCCCTGCTGCCGGTGCTCACGATCACGGGCATCACCGTGGCCTCGTTAATCGGCGGAGCCCTGCTGATCGAGGTCACCTACTCCTGGCCCGGCATCGCCTTCCGGCTGCAGGAGGCGATCGGCCAGCGCGACTACCCGCTGGTGCAGGGGATCGTGGTGGTGGTGGCCGGCCT